>NZ_JBEOOG010000009.1:0-75896 GCF_040308965.1 Pseudoalteromonas sp. MER144-MNA-CIBAN-0113 | reverse complement strand
CATCCACTTCGAAGGTAGGTTAGATGGTGTGCTAGATATTTAGCAACTTAGGCTGACACAGAATTCTGAACGCCCTCGGTAAAAGCCAGCAAATTCGCTAACAAATGTATCACAGCATATTCTTTGATGAACATACTCGCTATTCGTTTTATCAATCCATTGTTCTATTTGCGCTAGCATGTTTTCTCCAAAAAATTTGCTTAGTGACTTAACTTAAGCATAAATATTTAATGACGCAGAATTTGCTTTTATCAATAAAAAAGCGCCAATGGTATTATTACTGACGCTGATTATTAATAATGGCTATAAAATTGCCTAGCCTTCTTCTTCAACCAATGATTCTAATAACTCATGGATCTCTGATTTTAATTCTTTGTCTTCAATTTTATTCGCACTGATTTTAGCATCTTGCAGATTTTTAATTGCCGCTTCTTTATCACCCAGCTCAAGCTGTAAAGTAGCCATAGAAAAGGCAACAGACGACATATGATCTTTGTTATTAATTTCTATCGACTTCTGTAACGCTTTTTCGTAAGTCTCGATAGCTTCTTCTAGCTCTTCGGTGAAATCAGCCAATGTTTCCCACTGAACAGGGTGATCTTTCGCTGTATTTTCGTTTTCAATACAAATAGCTTTTAGCTCAGCATATAAAGATTCAAACTGTTTAGTATCATTTTTATTAGCCGCTGCCATCAGCTTTTCCGCCAAATCGTGAACCGCTTTGTATACTTTAGTATTCATAATTACTCGCTACCTTATTAACGCGCCTTTTTTGACTTATTAAAGGCATCGTATTCGAAATATATTCCCTAATAGTACATTATTATTAAGCGCTGCGTTGTTACAAAAGTATTATAAGCGATAAAAACAGAGGTTTAATTTAAAAACCTGGATATTACAGTGCTACACTTAACGCTTAATTTAAGTCGCAATAGTAAATACCTACCCTATGCAAAATTGCAATCAATGCGGTAAATGCTGCACTAAATATGGTGCGGCAGATTTAGATACAAATCAGGATGAAATTGAAATGTGGGCGTTATTCAACCCAGAAATATATCAATATGTTAAAAACGATCAGTTATGGTTTGATCCCAAAACAGGCGAGCAATTAACGCAATGCCCATTTTTAGTACTTAGCAGTAAAAAATATCCACAAGAAAAAGATAAATATACATGCAGTATTTACCATGACCGTCCTCAAGATTGCCGACACTACCCAAGTTTAATTTCAGAAATGATAAACGATGACTGTGAAATGCTTGAACCAATCGATAAACAAAATCCTTTCAAAGCACAAAAAAAATTAGACATACTAATGATAGACAGCCGCTCTTAAGCGAATAAATATAACAAATGCACTGATCTGTAATAATGAGCTGGTAATGTAAATTTAACGCGATTATTTTGCCATTCAACGCAAAATTAAAAGTTATAGTATAACATTGTTGATGATGCCATTTTGTAGTGTTATATTATATCACAACATAACAACCACGATTCGAAGTAATTATGACAAAGTTAACACTCATATCCTCAGCGCTACTGTCTGTTTTGTGTTCTCACTCTGCCCTAGCAGCAACGATTAACGGCACAGTAACAGATTCAAAAAAAAACCTATTGCTAATGCAACTATTCATGTTCATGGAAAGTCACAAAGCGTGAAAAGCAATGAACAAGGTCAGTTTAGCATCGATATAGATGCTAAAAGCCAATTACATATTAGTAAAGATAACTACATCGATTCACGTATATCGCTTGAGAATGTAGACGATACAATTACTGTTACATTAAAGCCGTCTTCGGTTGAAACTGTGGTTGTGTATGCCTCGGCACTACATAAAAATAGCTTAGAAATGATTTCACCTGTAAGCGTACTATCAGGGGATGAACTAAAAAATAAAGCGAAACCGACCCTAGGTGAAACACTTAAAGGAATACCAGGAGTAAACGCGAGTTATTTCGGTCCAGTGTCTTCAAGTCCGATTATTCGTGGCCTAGGTGGTCCTCGTGTTAAAATTACTCAAAACGGTTTAGATAGCAGTGATGCATCACGTATTGGTCCAGATCACGCAACATCAAGTGATAGCTTAGCCGCTGAACAAATTGAAGTACTACGAGGCCCAAGCACCCTACTATATGGCTCTGGTGCGATTGGCGGTGTAGTAAATGTGGTTGATAACCGTATTCCAACCAATAATATTGACGCACTCTCGGGAGCGGCACAATACACACACGATACCGTTTCAAATGCGAACACTTATGCGGCAAAATTAGAAACAGGCAACAATAATTTTAATTTTCATTTTGATGGCACCAAACGCAGTGGTGATGACTATCAAACGCCTCGCTTTAACCTACCGGATGAACATGAAGAAGGTGAAGTACACATTGAGGGCGATGAAGAAACAGCCACTTCAGTTGAAAATACCTTTATCGACAGTGAAACAGTAAACTTTGGTACCAGCTATGTCGGTGAGCATTTAACTGTTGGCTTTTCATACGGCAATATTGAAACAGATTATGGCATTCCTGGGCATTCACATGATCACGGTCATGCCCATGAAGAAGAAGGCGATCATGAAGATCATGCGGATGAAGAACATATAGAAACTCCCGTTTATGCTCATTTAGAGCAAGATCGTTGGCAAGGACTGATAAGTTATGCATTTCATGATAACAGGATTGAATCGATTAATCTTCGTCTTGGCTACACCGACTACACTCACAGTGAAATTGAAGATGGCGCGATTGGCACCACGTTTAGTAACGAAACCACTGAAGCACGTTTAAATGTAGAGCATCAGTTAGGCCAATGGCATGGCATGATTGGCTATCACTATAGTGAATCTGATTACGATGCAATTGGCGAAGAAGCGTTTACGCCTGCAAGTGTCACTACCACTCATGCGTTATATTTACTTGAAGAACGCACATTTGGCGATGTCACCGTAGAGCTTGGCGCCCGCCTAGAAGATTATGATATCAAAAGTGATGTAGATACACATCAGCACAGCCATGATGAACAACCTGTATCGGCAGATGAGACTATTAACTACACCCAAAGCTTTACTAATGTAAGTGCCTCAGCCGGTGCGATTTGGGAGTATATGCCAAGTCACAACCTAGCCGTTAGCTTATCACATTCAGAGCGTGCGCCACTTTCAGCTGAATTACTCTCTAATGGTTTGCATGTTGCCACAGGTACTTATGAGCTTGGCTTGGGCTATCATATTGAAGGGGCAGAAGCGCATTTTGAACCTGAAGAAATTAAACAAGAGACCTCTACCAATCTTGATATTAGTTTACGTCGTTTTAGCGGTGACTTTGGCTACACCGTCAACTTTTTCTATAACGATATTAAAAACTTTTATTATCAACAAAACACCGGATTAGTGTTTGATGAGATGGATGGCTTTGAGTCTGCTGCCAATGGACACAGCGATGCAATTGATGTTTATCAATTTACCAGTAAAGATGTGCAGCTTTATGGTTTTGAATTTGATGCACATTATCAAATAAACCCCAGCGCCATGGTAAAAGTATTTGGTGACTCTACTCGCGCCAAACTAAAAGATAATGAAGGTAATTTACCACGTATCCCTGCCAATAAATTGGGCTCAGAACTACAATATACCCTAGGTAATGCGCAATTTACCTTAACAGGAACCCATTACTTTGAGCAAAATGATATTAGTGCTTACGAAACGGCAACGGATGGCTATACATTAATTGATTTACAAGCCAATTATCAACTTGATTTAGGCGCAGTTGACACGCAGCTATACCTAAGTGTTGATAACATTACTGATGAACTTGGTTTTGTACATAGTTCATTTATTAAAGATACGGCACCTCTTCCTGGACGTAACTTCCAATTTGGCGTTAGAGGCTACTTTTAAAACGCGCTCATTTTTAATCAGACAATAAAAAACCGCATTCGTAATAATGAATGCGGTTTTTTTTACAACTAAATTCTAATTAAAGAATTGCGTGTAACTCAACGTCAAATACTAGAGTTGAGTAAGGTGCGATTGCAGCACCGGCACCACGTTCACCATAAGCAAGCTCATGAGGAACGTATAAACGCCATTTAGTACCTACTGGCATCATTTGTAATGCTTCAGTCCAACCTTTGATCACGCCACCTACTGGGAATTCAGCAGGTTGACCGCGCTCGTATGAGCTATCAAAAACGGTACCGTTTACTAAAGTACCGTGGTAATCAACACGTACTGTAGACTCTGCAGTTGGCTTCTCGCCTTCACCTGTTGCAAGTACTTCGTACTGAAGACCTGACTCAGTTACTGTGATTTCAGGACGTTTTGCGTTTTCTTCTAAAAATGCAATGCCTTCAGCAGCCAATACTTTAGCTTCTTCTTCACGACGAGCTTGGATCTCTTCGTTAATTTTCTCAAACGCAGCTTGGATTTCAGGGATCTCTACTTGAAAAGCACTGCCTGCATACGCATCTTTCATGCCTTCAAATACTGAATTTAAGTTTAAACCTTCAAAAGGGTTAGCCTTAAGTTGCTCACCCATTTGTAAGCCAATACCGTAACTTGCTTTTTCAGCATCTGTAGTAAAATTATCTGACATAATGTGTTATTCACGTTTTGTTAGTTAAAAGACCCGTATATGCTATCACAAAATAAAAGCCGTTTGGGGCTAGTTTTTATTGAGTTTTTCTTTAATTAAACCAATAGCAAAGGTACATACAGGTAAACTGAGCAAAATTACAACAAGTAAGCTCATCGACAACAATCCGGCCACACCGACCAGCAAAAGAGGCACAGCCACTAAACCAATAATGCCAATATAAAACGCGCCCCATACTGGCCAAAAATGATCGTATTTTGTGATTAAATGCGCCGATAAAATATTAAACCCTACGGCGTATAATAAGGTCATCATCAGTGCATCGTCTGGATAAGCATCTATAGCCATTTTTTGTAATAACGATATGGCACTTTGGTAACAATAACCAAACACAGTCCATAGCAGGATGTGCTTAAGTAAACGTTTAGAAAAGGATAACTCCGGGGACTGTGACATGATAAAGCTCCAGATAGCAAAAAACCGCCAATAAGGCGGTTTTTTAAATAATGGTGGAGAGATAGGGATTTGAACCCTAGAGGGGCTATAAACCCCTGCCGGTTTTCAAGACCGGTGCATTCGACCACTCTGCCATCTCTCCGTACGGCGCGCATAATAAGATCATACGCTTAGCTTGTAAAGTCCTATTTTAATAAAACCAGCTAAATAGTTAAATATTAACCGTTTTAGTTACTAATAATATTGTTTAGGCCTACGTGCAATCCAAGAGCACACTAAACATACCAATAAGCTGGCTGTTAAAAATGCAATACTTTGGAATATCAAATCGAAGCGGTTTAAATCATCACTTGGGATCACAACTAACACAAACGAAGGTAGGACGGTGAATAATAGAACATAGCAGCATATTTTAAAGGCTCTGCCAAAATCAAATCGTCGAGACTGTTGCATCCACCATGTTAGCAGTACTAGCACACCCATCGCAGTTGCAGCAATAAAGTGAGCTGCTTGTGTATTCATTGCAACATAAAATGTCGCAAGCGCGCCAACAACACCCCAGATTGACCAAGCAAACCAGTTTTCTTTTTCACGTAAAAATAAATTTCCCATCATTTGCGTCTTCTTTATCGTTATTATTGGTAAGACTTTCCATACATTACCAAAAAACAACCGATTAAAAAACAAACTGAAGAAGATTTATTGCGTTTGGTGCTTCCGTGCGCTTCTCGCAGCTACAATATTAACCGCGGTAGTGTAACACGATTAACTTAATGAATTATGACTATATTGAATATAAAAAGTTCATCCTATTGCTACAAAAAACTAAAATAGTTTTCTGGTTTATGGCACGGTGACTTTTTACACTCAACTGCTGGCGTCCCTAAATACAAATAACCCACTATTTCATCATCATTGTTTAAGTTAAGCGCGTGTTTAACACTGGGGCTTTGTGCAAAGTAACCTGTGCGCCAAATACCGCCAAGCCCTTGTGCAAATGCGGCTTGTTGCATAGCCAGTACGCCACAGCCTGCACTTTGAACTTGTTCTATTCTTGGTACTTTTGGATGTTGTTGATATTTTGCAATGGCAATAATGATCATGGGTGCTCTAAGGGGTAACTCTTTAGCACGATTAATTACTTTTTCAGCTTGCTGCTCGGCCAAAGCGCTTTGATAATAAATTTCACCCAACTTATGACGTGCATCCCCTTGAACAATGATATATTGCCAAGGCGCAATACAGCCATGATCGGGAACTCTGAGCCCAGCCTGCTGAATAATGTTTAGTTGTTCTTCATTAGGGCCTGGCTCTGTCAGTTTTGCATCTGACTGGCGGGTTAATAAAAGCTCAATAGCATCCATTATAATTACTCAAAAGACAAAACAATAGCATACCATTGAAACCCTTAGGGTAAAATATAATGGGCACCCCGCTGTTATTATTTGCTTATCAAGAAAGTACCTAGGTTAAAAAAGCACACAAATAATATCGCAACCCAAATAGCCGTGTATTTGTGCCATTACAAAGTGGCGCTCGCCTTTTGCGTGTAAATAATTAGGTCGAACTAATGAGGGGCTTTATAGGTTTAATTTTGCCAGTTAAGCGTTGTAGCCGAGGCACCATTAAAAGTCGCAATAGCGTCTTTATTAGCTATACAAGGAATGGGGTAAGGTAAAAAACAACAATATAAGGGTCTGATTAAAAGTTAACTATCTTTAAAAAATAATCAGACCCGTGTACTTACTTAAATTGCATATTAAATACTGCGTGCAACTTGTAAAGCTTCAAATATAGCGCGCTTGGCATCAATAGCCGCTGCCAGTTTAGCGCCACCAATAACATGAACCTTGGCATTCTCTGCTTGCGCCTTAAATAGTTCGTCATTAGACACTTGGCCAATACAAGCAATCACAGTATCAACTGGCAATACTTGCGTTTCGCCAGCAACACTGATAGTTAGGCCGTTTTTATCAAAACGATGGTATTGGCAATTGGCAATTTGCTTAACGCCATGTTGTTTAGCAACTTGACGATGTATCCAACCAGTTGTTTTACCTAAACCACCACCAAAGCGCCCTTCACTGCGTTTAAGCATATAAAGTTGACGATCATCTTTGTGAGGCTGAGCATCGCACTCTATTCCCCACTGGGTTTTAAAGTCGCTGATACTTTGTGATTTATGTTCACTTAAAAATGCCACCATATCAAAACCAATACCGCCTGCGCCTAAAATCGCAATCGAGTTACCAAGTTCAACCTCACCGCGAATGACTTCATCGTAGGCAAAAACACGTTTGTCATCACTACATTCTATAGAGGCTTCACGTGGCCTTACACCCGTGGCAAAAACCACATCATCAAACTGGCTTAGCATACCATCATCAAATGCTTTACCTAATTCAATAGTGACGTTTAAACGCTTAAGTTCATTGGTAAAGTAAGCCAATGTATGGTTAAAGTCTTCTTTACCTGGTATTTGCATGGCCAAATTAAACTGCCCACCCATATGCTGCTTTTGGTCAATAAGCGTTACATTGTGACCTTTTTGCGCTAAGTAACAACTTGAAGAAAGCCCAGCAGGACCCGCTCCAACCACTAATACATTTTTAGCTGTTGCGGCTTTTTCTAGAGGGTAATCAAGTTCAAAACCCGCTTGTGGGTTAACTAAGCACGTGGCACGTTTACCTTTAAATACGTGGTCTAAACAGCCCTGATTACACCCAATACAAATATTAATATGGTCAGAGCGCTTCGCTTGGTATTTATTAAAAAACTCAGGATCGGCAAGTAAAGGACGCGCCATAGAGATTAAATCAGCTTCACCCGCCGTTAAAATATCATTGGCAATTTCTGGTGTATTAATGCGGTTTACGGCAATAACAGGCACGCTAATAACATCTTTCAACCGCTTTGACGCTTCTTTAAATGCGCCTGGGGGTACCATGCTTGCAATTGTCGGTACCCGTGCTTCATGCCAACCAATGCCAGTATTAAAAATATCAACACCTGCTTTTTCAAGTGCAATAGCTTGTTGTGTTACTTCCTCAGGAGTTGAGCCATTCGGAATTAAATCGATAACAGACAGTCTAAAAATAATTAGAAATTTATCTGAAACTTTAGCTCTTACTGCTTTTACAATCTCAACAGCTAAACGCATTCTGTTTTCAAGACTGCCACCAAACTCATCGTCTCGTTTGTTTGTATGCGGTGCCATAAACTCATTGATTAAGTAACCTTCAGAGCCCATCACCTCAACGCCATCGTAACCAGCTTTTTCTGCTAAATATGCAGAGTGAGCAAAATCTTTAATGGTTTTTTTAATTGAACTTAAAGACATAGCCTTAGGTTTATAAGGGTTGATCGGTGCTTTTATCGCACTTGGGGCTTGATTGAATGGATGATAGGCATAGCGCCCAGCATGCAATAACTGCAGGCAAATTTTACCACCATGTTGATGAACAGCTTGCGTATAAGCACGGTGTTTAAAAACATCATAATAACTATTAAATGATGATGAAATAGGCGTTAACTTGCCGCGAAGATTAGGGCTATATCCCCCCGTAATGAGCATTGCTGTGCCACCTTTAGCACGAGCTTCATAAAAAGCACGTAGGCGTTTACGATTATGCCATCCCTCTTCGAGGCCGGTATGCATTGATCCCATTACTAAACGGTTGCGTAATTGTGTGTGTTTTAGTTCTAATTTTTGTTCTAACATCCTGTGCCCCAATAACTGGTCTAACCTGTGTGCATTTAGTCAATTCTGCTTTAATGACCAACAATAAGCAATATATGAGCAGATTAAACTTAATAATTTTTTAACTTAAAACCTGTTGACTGCGTTTATCTTGACCAATAGCGTGAGTTAAAAATAGTGACTACAGCCATAATTTCAGTAATTATTTATTAAATAAACACGTGTTTTATCTCAAGTGTAATTGAATTTATAAATGTTTCGTTACGATTTAGCAGTTAAATTTATTTATATTCTACGCTAAGATGGCAATAACGTTTTAGCTGTACCAATTTAAGGAGCTATTTTGATAGCAAAGGTATTTAAAGGTATATGGACGGGGATCAACTTCTCACGTCGTTTAATACTCAACGTATTGTTTTTATTTTTGGTCGTCATTTTTATCGTATCGGTATCAAGTGACGGTGATAAAATTATTGTCGAAGAGGGCTCTGTTCTTAGACTTAACCTTAATGGCCCTATTGTCGAAGAAAAAACCTATATAGACCCTGTTGAAGCCGCTATTAATGATGCAACGGCCAGTGCTGACTCACCTAGTGAAATATTGCTCGACGACGTAGTTGAAGTAATTAATGAAGCAGCACAAGACTCGCGTATAAGCGCTATTTTGCTTGATTTACAAGAAATGCCAAAAGCACATTTAAATAAGCTCAAACAAATTACACAGGCACTTGAAACATTTAAAGCAACCGGTAAAAAAGTGATTGCCTCAGGGTATTACTACACCCAAGCACAATATTACATTGCCGCGCATGCAGACGAAATTGCGATGCATCCTTATGGTAGTGTACTTATCGAAGGCTACGGTATGTACCCGCTTTACTTCAAAGACGCATTAGAAAAATTAGAAGTCACTCAGCATATATTCCGTGTAGGTACCTTTAAATCGGCCGTTGAACCGTTTATCAGAAACGATATGTCAGAGGCAGCTAAAGAAGCAAACCGTGTATGGCTAGGTGCTTTATGGAATGAATATAAGCAAGATGTTAGTGCCGTGCGCCCTTTTGATGAGTCAAACTTTGATGAAACAATGGATGTTTATTTAGCTAAAATGCAAGCCGCTAATGGTGATGCCGGTAAATATGCACTGGATAACCAATGGGTTGATTCATTAAAAACCAATCAGCAAATTCGCCAACAATTAATTGAATTGGTTGGAGAAAATGAAGATGGAAAAACATTCAAACAAGTCTCTTTTGGTGAATACTTAAGTTTAGTAAAACCGCCTATTGAGTTTGATAACCCTATGACTGAAAAAGTCGCTGTTGTGGTTGCTAAAGGCACTATTGTTGATGGTGAACGCCGTGCTGGTGAAATTGGTGGTGATTCAACTGCAGCCCTCCTTCGCAAAGCGCGACTTGATGACAAGGTTAAAGCGGTGGTTTTACGTATAGATTCAGGCGGTGGCAGCATGTTTGCCTCAGAAGTAATTCGTGCTGAAGTACTTGCACTTAAAGCTGCTGGTAAACCCGTTATTTCATCAATGAGCTCAGTGGCTGCATCAGGCGGTTATTGGATTGCATCGGCGGCCAATGAAATTTGGGCAGCACCGAGTACAATTACCGGTTCAATTGGCGTATTTGGTACCTTTATGACATTTGAAGATACCCTCGCTAAAATAGGCGTGTATTCAGATGGCGTAGCAACCACCGAATTGGCAGGTTTTTCAATCACTCGCCCACTTAACGAGAAAATGGCTAAAGTTATTCAAATGAGTGTTGAAGAAGCGTATGGACGCTTTTTAGATGTGGTTGCTGAGGCACGTAATATGACCCCAGAGCAAGTTGATAAAATTGCCCAAGGCCGGGTATGGATTGCCTCTCAAGCACAAGAGCTTGGTTTAGTTGATAAACTTGGTAATAAACAAGATGCGATTAAAGCAGCTGCTGAGCTTGCAAAGCTTAACTATTATGACGTTAAAACAATTAAGCAATCGCTTAGCCCACAAGAAAAAATGCTTCAAGATATCTTCGGCAGTGCCGCCGTAAAATCAGTACTTGGGCTTGAAACACAAAAAACAGCAGTATTAGCCAGCCAAGCTAATCTGCAAAGTGTTATTAAACAATTAAGCAGTGAAGTAGAAAACCTAAAAGATTATAACGATCCACAAGGTGTTTATGCCCGCTGTTTAGAGTGTACAGTTGCACAATAGTGCCTTAACAGGCTGTATTGATTAGCAGTTAGCGTTATACTAAGCCCAGTTTTTTTACTGGGCTTTTTTTATGAAACGTAAACGCATTTATATCGCTTACACTGGCGGTACCATAGGAATGAAAAAATCAATTCGCGGCTATATTCCTGCTGAAGGGTTTTTAACCGAAACCGTGGTTAATAACGCAGAGTTTAATCGTGAAGAAATGCCATTATTTGATATTCATGAATACTGCCCACTTATAGATTCTTCAGATATGTCACCGGCTCATTGGCAACTCATCGCCGATGACATAAAAAGTAAATACCAAGATTACGATGGCTTTGTGGTACTGCATGGTACTGACACTATGGCCTATACTGCATCAGCTCTGTCGTTTATGTTTGAAAACTTAACTAAACCTATTATTGTGACCGGCTCACAAATTCCGCTGTCTCAATTACGCTCAGATGGTCAAGTTAACCTCCTTAATGCCATGTATTTAGCGGCTAACTACCCCATTGCAGAAGTCAGCTTATTTTTTAATAATCAGTTGTTCAGAGGTAATCGTGCCACCAAAGCCCATGCAGATGGGTTTGATGCATTCGCCTCACCTAACTTAGAGCCGCTTGCGCTTTCAGGTATTAATATTCAGCTGATCAAAGGGCAATTAAGCCCGTATGTAGAAAATGAACTCCAAGTTACCCCTATTACACCGCAAGCTATTGGCGTGCTGTATTTATACCCAGGGATCAGCAAAGAAGTAGTAAAAAGCTTAGTTAATGGCAATATTAAAGCCCTTGTACTGCTAAGCTTTGGTGTAGGTAATGCGCCACAAGACCCTGAGTTTTTAGATATTCTAGATGAAGCAAGTAAACGGGGTGTTATTATTACTAATTTAACCCAATGTTTAAAAGGCCAAGTGAACATGGGCGGTTATGCCACTGGTAACGCGCTGTTAAACATAGGCGTGATCAGCGGTTACGATATGACCTTAGAAGCATGCTTAACTAAACTGCATTACTTGTTTAGTCAAAACCTAGAAATTGAAACAATTCGCCATTTAATGCAAGATAACCTGCGTGGTGAGCTGACCCGTTAAGTAATCAGTTAAGCGAATA
The DNA here is from genome assembly GCF_040308965.1 of Pseudoalteromonas sp. MER144-MNA-CIBAN-0113. Lineage (NCBI taxonomy): Bacteria > Pseudomonadati > Pseudomonadota > Gammaproteobacteria > Alteromonadales > Pseudoalteromonadaceae > Pseudoalteromonas > Pseudoalteromonas sp. MER144-MNA-CIBAN-0113. The sequence continues at coordinate 63,832 of NZ_JBEOOG010000009.1, read as the reverse complement.
ACAAAAAAGGACACTACTTAGCGCCCTTTTTAGTTTACTTAGATTTTATTAACGAACTTTTGCGTCAATATCAACTAAGTCAGTTAAATGGCACGTTTCACCACTGTGAGTTTTAATGCCGTGCTCACCAAAGTAATCACGCTGGGCTTGAACTAAGTGCCCATTACTTGGTGTTGTTAGCGTTGCTAAGTAGGTTTGTGTTGCACTAAGCACAGGAAACGCCAGACCCGTCATAACGGCTAGGCCAGTCACTTTACGCATCGCTAATGACTCTTTTTCAAGCGTGTCAATAAACTCAACGCCTTGCGCTACACTATCAAGGTAATCAGCACGGATAATACACCCTGCACGCCATGTTTGTAGCGTTTTCGCTAAATCAACTTTCCATTGATGAGTTCGTGAAGCGCCTTTAATTAATGCAAGTCCTTGACGGTATGCCAACAGGCTCGCAAGGGTAAACGCATCTTTTAACTCGTTTAAATCAATATCAACTTGCGTGGTATTTTGTGCGCTGTACGTCATTTCTTGTGCGGCAGTGGTATTACACGCATTGGTTAAATGACGAGCTTGTACAGCAGCCACTAACGACGGTACCGCAATACCTAATTCAAGGGCGTTTTGTGCTGTCCATAAACCAGTGCCTTTTGCGCCTACTTTATTGTCAATTAAATCTACAAGCGGCACATTATGCGAATTTTCAAGTGATAAAATATGGCTTGAGATTGACAGTAAATAGCTATTTAGCTGCCCTTGAGACCATTCGTTAAATATCTCTGCAATTTCTTTAGGTGAGCGATTAGTGCCGTGACGCAATAGCTGATACATTTCTGCAATCAGTTGCATGAGTGCGTATTCAATTCCATTGTGAACCATTTTTACAAAATGGCCGCTAGCTGACTGGCCTACACGCGCAAAACACGACTCGCCTTTATAGCTTGCAGCAACCTTTGTAAACCATGGCTCGACACGCTCCCAGCCACCTTCAGAACCACTGGCCATCATAGCTGGACCGTGACGTGCACCCTCGGCACCGCCTGAAATACCCATAGTGGCAAATTCAAACTTATCTTGGTATTTGAGCTTACGGTTAATACCGTCTTTATAATTACTGTTACCACAATCAACAATAATATCACTACACTGAACACCCGCTTCAATAAGCTCGTTGCAAACCGCATCAACTAACTCACCAGCAGGCACAAGTAATAAAATAGAACGTGGTGCTTCTAAACGCCTAACCATATCCCCTAGATCAGAGACAATGTGAAGTTTATCAGCCATGCCTTGTGATTTAGCACAACTTAGTAATTCTTCACCCGCATTTGGGTTTTTGTCATAAGCGACAAGCGTTATCCCTTTTTCAATCAAGTTCAGGGCAAGATTTTTCCCCATAACGCCTAACCCTACTAATGCAACTTGCATTTAGTGCCCTCCTCGGTAACAACTATTTGGTTAGTAAATTAAAATAATACCGCGTGCATTATACTCAGACCGCAGCCATGAGCAAAGCTACATGCATTTATTACAGTTAAAATAAACGCCGCAATTATATCAAACAACCGCCCTCTCAGGGGAAGAAATAGCAGTGCTATTTAAATTTTTAGATCATTGACGCCCTGTGACACCGGTGTCATAATGATGACATATTCATTTTGTATATAATAGTCGCAATGTTATAAAAATTGCATAAAACTAAAGATTGCTCTTTATTAGTAATCGCTAAAAACAAAATAACCGTCAACTTGCTTAAAAAAAGCACACAGGAGAATTTAATGTTAAGACGTACAAAAATAGTCGCGACACTTGGACCTGCAACAGATAGAGATAATAACTTAGAAAAAATTATTCGTGCAGGCGCAAATGTCGTTCGATTAAATTTCTCACACGGTGTTGCACAAGATCATAAAGACCGTGCACAAGCTGTTCGAGATATTGCAACTAAACTTGGTAAGCACATCGCGATTCTCGCTGACTTACAAGGCCCAAAAATTCGCGTTTCAACCTTCAAAGAAGGTAAAGTGACCTTATCTGTTGGTGCAAAATTTATTCTTGATGCCAAAATGGAAAAAGGCCAAGGCGATATTAACGCCGTCGGTATTGACTACAAAGAGCTACCACAAGATGTTGCCCCTGGTGATTTATTGCTATTAAACGATGGCTTAATTCAACTCACCGTAGAAAGTGTTGAAGGTCACTTAGTTCATACCATTGTGACTGTTGGCGGCGTACTTTCTAATAATAAAGGGATTAACCGTTTAGGTGGAGGCTTAACGGCACCTGCATTTACGGAAAAAGATAAAGAAGATTTAATCACTGCTGCTGAAATTGGCGTTGATTACATTGCGGTTTCTTTTCCTCGCAGTGGCGATGATATGCGTTATGTGCGTTCATTAGCGGAGGCTGCAGGCTCTAATGCACAGCTTTTAGCTAAAATTGAGCGTGCTGAAGCAGTAGAAACACAAGAGGCAGTTGATGACATTATTTTAGCCTCTGACGCTGTTATGGTTGCCCGTGGCGACTTAGGTGTTGAAATTGGTGATGCTGCACTAATGGGTAAACAAAAACTCATTATTCGTCGTGCTCGTTCATTGAACCGTACCGTTGTAACCGCTACGCAAATGATGGAATCGATGATCGATAACCCTATGCCAACACGTGCAGAAGTTATGGATGTTGCCAATGCGGTACTTGATGGCACAGATGCAGTGATGCTTTCTGCTGAAACAGCCGCTGGTGATTACCCGGAAGAAACCGTTGCTACTATGGCGCGTGTTTGTCTAGGTGCTGAGTCGCAAAAAGAAACACACGTTTCTAAACATCGTTTAGACAGCCGTTTTTCTTCTAATGCCGAATCAATTGCCTTATCAGCTATGTATGCAGCTAACCACTTAGACTCTGTTAAAGCGATTATCACCTTGACTGAGTCGGGTAGCACGGCAAAATTGATGTCGCGAATTAGCTCTGGACTGCCTATTTATTCACTTTCACGTCATGCAAGTACATTAGGTCAAACAGCACTGTATCGTGGTGTTTACCCTGTATTTTTTGACTCTACAAAATGTGAAAAAGATAGCATGGTTAAAGATGCATTAAGCACACTTGTAGCCGCAGGCTCTTTACAAGCAGGCGATACCGTGATTATTACCCACGGTGATGCGATGGAAACGATTGGTGCAACCAACACGATGAAAATAGTCACGGTTTCGTAACTGTAACGCGCATAAAAAAACGCGAGCTAAAAGCTCGCGTTTTTTTATGTTATTTATTAAAATTAGCTAGCCAGTGCTGCTTTTACTTTATCACGGTAACTTCTACTTACTTTAAGCTCTTGTCCGTTATCTAACACTAATAAATATTCACCACTAACCTGAGTTACCAGCTTGCTAATTTGTTTGGTGTTAACAATCGCGCTGCGATGAACACGTACAAATAAGCTTGGATCTAATTCTTGTTCAAGCTCTTTCATGGTTTTACGTAATATATGCGTTTGCCCATCTTGGCAATGCAGACACATGTAATCACCTGCCGCATCTACCCACTGTATAGTAGCAACGGGTACTCTGACAATTTCGCCCTGCTCTTTTACGGCCAATGACTCAGGATAACGACGATCTGTAAGGGTATCGCCTGTGGCCAATTTCTTTAAAATTTCTTCGCAGTTATTGCCTGTTATCCCTGCTACGAAACTCGCTAGTTTTTTCTTATGGGCGTTATCCTGCTGAGTTTTTAAATAGGTATGCACTTTTTCTACCGCCTGTTTTAATCTGTTATCATCAACGGGTTTTAAAATGTAATCTAAAGCATGAATTTCAAATGCTTTAACAGCAAAGTGATCAAACGCCGTAACAAACACAATGGCAGGTAAATCTTTACTGCTTTCACTTAAAGCACGTGCGACTTCAAAACCGTTCATACCAGGCATTTGAATATCAAGAAAGACAAGATCAATTTTTTCGTTTTTACAACTTTCAATCGCATCAAAACCTGAGCTACACAGTTTGATCACTTCAATATCAGAAAACTCTTCAAGCCTGACGGCTAAACCTTTACGTGCTAATGGTTCATCATCAACAATAAGCGTTTTTATTCTTGTCATTTCTTCACAGCCTTCTCAAACGGGACTCGCAGATTAACTTTTAATCCACTTGGCGTATTATGTGATAATACAAACGAGTAATTATTTTCGTAGAGCGTTTTTAATCTGTCTCGGGTGTTTGCCACCCCTACGCCTTGTGCATTAACTAACTGACCATTTTCAATATCAGTGCCAGGCCCATTATCGCCCACTTCAAGTAATAATTCATTAGCAAAAACTTGCGCTTTTATATCAATAACACCACCTTCTGACATATGGGCAATGGCGTACTTAATGGCATTTTCGATGATCGGTTGTAATATTAAGCTTGGCACTAATGCTTGTTTGGCCTGCTCACTCACGTCCACATTAACTTGTAAGCGCTCATCAAAACGTACACGTTCAATTTCTAAATAGAGCATTAATGCATGTAACTCTTGCTCCAGCGGCACTTTTTTAATTGGATCAGTATTAAGCGTATAGCGTAAAAAGTCACTCAATTTAGATACCATCAAGTTAGCATCTTTATTTTCTTTTACCAAAACTAAGGTTGATATTGCATTGAGCGTATTAAACAGAAAATGAGGATTTAGCTGGTATCTAAGCATTTTTAACTGCGCTTCGTGCGCCATTGTGGTCGCTTTTAAGGCTTTTTGACGTTCACTTTGTAATAACTGGTAATACTTAACCCCAAAGTACAAACCACTCCAACACAAAATAATATAAACAGAATCAAGTCCTTGTTGTAAATAATAAAACCATTCTTCAGGACGGTATCCGTGGCGATAAATTTCCCACAGGTTAAACTTTTGCACCACGGCCCATAATGTACCGGTTATATAAGAGGCGCCAAATACAACAATAATTAATACCCAAGGTGAGGCATTCCAAATTTTGCGATAAATATAACGCAGAGGCACAGTCATTAAACAGCCCGCATAGGCGTTTAGTAAAATAACGAATACGTAAATATCACGCATTTCGAATACTTTAGAACCAATATAGTTAACTAACGCATAACCTATCCAGCCTGCAATTTGCAAAAGCCAGAAAAAACGTTGTCTGTTATCAATTAAAGACTGCCAATTCAAAATTAATTATTACCTTGTAAATTTGTGACTATTATATCGATTTATCGTCAGGTATAGCACTACCAACTGTCTTACTTTTTAATAGCCCTATCGCAAACAATAAATTAAATAAATGCAGGATGGATGTTCAGTTCTGGTTTAGTTGTTACGTTGAACAGGCTAAAACTCGTGTTGCAATTACCCCTTGCGGATGGTTTAAAGCGCATAAAAAAAGCGAAAGGAATTCACCTTTCGCTTATCAATGTTTACTTTTATTTTTTAAGCAAGCTTATCTGAAGCAACTTTATAAGTCGGATCTTCAATTACGTTCACTTCAACTAAGTCACGTGCTTTATGAAGTAGTTCTGTACAGTCTTTACTTAAGTGACGCAAGTGCAGCTTTTTACCCGCTTTATTGTATTTGTCAGCTAAGCTGTCGATGGCCTCAATCGCACTATGATCCGCAACGCGACTGTATTTAAACTCAACAATCACATCTTTAGGGTCATTCTTAACATCAAATAAATCAGCAAAGTTTTTAACCGAACCAAAAAATAAAGGCCCATGTAGCTCATACACTTTTGAACCTTCTTTATCAATATAGTTAGTTGTGTAAATATGTTTTGCATGCTGCCATGCAAACACTAACGCAGAGACAATAACACCTACACACACCGCAATCGCAAGGTCGGTAATAACCGTTACACCCGAAACTAATACAATTACAAAAGCATCAGATAAAGGCACGCGTTTCATCATTTTGAAACTCGTCCATTCAAACGTACCCAGCACCACCATAAACATAACCCCAACTAATGCGGCCAGTGGAATCATTTCGATTAAGCTTGAAGCGAAAATAATAAATGCAAGTAACATCAATGCTGCACTAATACCTGATAAACGCGAACGCCCACCTGAATTAATGTTGATCATAGATTGGCCAATCATGGCACAGCCACCCATTGCACCAAAGAAACCACATGTGACGTTGGCCGCACCTTGGCCAATACATTCTTTATTAGAATGGCCACGGGTTTCTGTAATTTCGTCAATCAAGCTTAGCGTTAACAGCGATTCAATTAAGCCAATTGCTGCAAGAATAAGCGCATATGGAAAGATAATTTGTAGTGTTTCTAGGTTAAAAGGGACCATAGGAATATGAAACTGTGGTAAGCCACCGGCAATGGTTGCAGCTTCATTTCCTGTCATGCCTTTTAAGAAATCAAGTACTGTACGCGCTTCTAAATCAAGACCAATCACTAAACCCGTTACAGTAACAATAGCAACCAGTGATGAAGGCACTGCGGTAGTTAATTTTGGTAAAAAGTGAATAATTGCCATCGTTAGCGCCACTAAACCTAACATGATGTAAAGCGCACTGCCCGTCATCCACATTTGGCCGCCAGCACCATCAGGCACTTTAAACTGTCCAAGCTGGGCTAAAAATATAACAATCGCTAAACCGTTAACGAAACCGAGCATAACAGGATGCGGAACCATACGAATAAATTTACCGAGCTTAAATACCCCAGCCAATATTTGTAGTAGTCCCATCAGCAACACAGTGGCAAATAGGTATTCCACTCCGTGATCAAGTACTAAACTTACCATCACAACCGCTAATGCACCGGTTGCACCCGAAATCATACCCGGACGACCACCAAAAATAGCCGTAATTAAGCCCACAATAAATGCGGCGTATAAACCAACAAGAGGTTCTACATTTGCAACAAAGGCAAATGCAACAGCTTCTGGGATCAAGGCAAGTGCCACTGTCAATCCAGAGAGAATATCGTTTTTAGCAGAGCTTGGCGCTCTGCTGAGTAAGTTAAACATTGAGTTCCTCAGTTTTATTTCGCTAACAAAAAAAGCGCTAGATTTTATCAAATTAGCGCTCATTTCACAATTATAGTTAATTCAGCCTGTGTGTTTTTAGCTGCTTAGTAAAGTTTAAAGTGGCAGTGCCGTGCTTCGTTTAACACACGTCATGGTCACATTAGAATGAACCTCTTGTACATATTCTAAGCTAAGCAAGTTATCGCGTACAAAGTGCTCATAACCTTCTATGCCTTGAGAAATAATACGCAACATAAAGTCCATAGTGCCAGCCATGGTGTAACATTCAGTCACTTCATCATAGCTAAGTATTAATTTTTCAAACTCAGCTAAATTCTTTTTACCATGGTTTGATAAACGTACATGGGCGTAAACCAACATATCAAAGCCCAGCTTTTTTTCATCAAGCAATGCGACTTTACTTTTGATGTAGCCATCTTGTTCTAATTTAGCAATACGACGCCAACAAGGAGACTGAGAAAGTCCGACTTTGTCTGCAATCTCAGCAGTTGATAAACTTGCATCTTGTTGTAAAAGTGCCAATATTTGGCGATCTACGTGATTTAGAGACATTTTATTTCTTATTTATCTAATAAATTGGTTAAATTATACAGCCTTTTTAAAAAGCAGTCTGCTTATTTTTAACAAATATACACATCAACCAAACTGGCCACTTACAAATGGGTTAGTAGCCTGTTCATGAGCAACATGGGTGTTGTCACCATGGCCACTTAAAATTGCAGTGTTCGGTGGTAATGTCATGATATGTTGCATTATAGAGTCGATTAGCTGCTTGCTGTCGCCTTTAGGAAAGTCGGTACGCCCTATTGAACCTTTGAAAATAACATCCCCGACGATAACCGTATTGTGTGCTTGTTGATAAAACACAACATGGCCAGGCGTATGCCCTGGGCAATGAAGTACTTTAAACTCAAGCTGCCCAACCTTGATACTATCACCATGGGCTAACCATTCATCAGGATAGAAGGAGTTAATCGGTTTAAAGCCAAACATAGTGGCTTGCATCGGTAAATTGTCGAACCAAAAACGTTCATCCTCATGGGGACCAATCATTTTTACCTTGTGTTGCTCGCGTAAATTATGCGCAGCGCCTACATGATCTAAATGCCCATGGGTTAACCAAATCGCTACTAATGATAAATTATGCTGCTTAAGTGATGCATTAATTTTGTTAGTATCACCGCCAGGGTCAACCACAACAGCTTGCTGGGTTTGTTCACATACTATAATGCGGCAATTTTGCATAAACGGGGTTACGGGAATAGTGATTATTTTCATCTTATATTTCTTTATCTTTTTGTGCTGGAATAACTATATTCTCTTCGTATGACATTAAAACTGGGTATTTCAAATAAGCTTGATCATAAAATGGGCTATGCTCATATAACCAATTTAAACGTGCATCAGCGTTCTTAGCAAAGTCTTTATCCTGGTTTACTTTTTTATCAAATTCTTGGGCTAATTTGGGGTCATCAGCAAGCATTTTTTCAGCAAACGGTATCAAAGCATAATTTTCCATATATTCAGTGCGCTGAAAAATAGTATTAAACTCCCCCCAAGCAAAAAATGAATCTGGTGCTTCAGGATGTAGCAAGTGGACAGCTAACTCTCCTGCCTTTTGCTGCGTACTCACTTCAAACCAACCATCTAAATCCACATTTGTAGCTGGTACATAATCAAAACTAGCCGACACTCTAAAACGCCCTTCAAATGGCGCTTTATCAAAACTATATTGCGCTACTTTTGCCATTTTTAATGGCTGAGTGTTGGCACCACTGAGCTTATTAACTGACACCCCATGCAGGGCTAATTTCTCAATAATATCGGTGTAAACAGGTGGAATAAAGAATGATTTTGGTACTTCAACCGTGTGCTGCACCTCTTTTTGCCAAAAAATAGGTAGCTTGTCATAACCCTGTTTTTTACCCAAATAGCTTACTTCTTGTTGATTAGACAATGGGCTCAGGCTTTTAGAATAAGCAATACCTTTAAACGCGATATGATCAGGCTGCTCAGAATAACCACGCTTAACAATTAATTGCTTAGGAACAAATTCTTGTTCTTTTTTTACTGCATTAGCGAGTTTATCTTTATGCGCTGATAATGCTTCAATAGCACCATCTATAAACACATAAGTCCCTAACACGCGTTGTTTGTATGGCTTTAAAGAATGGTTTTCAACTAAAATGGTAGGCAATGACTTTAAATCACCCCACCCGTTTGAAAACCGCGGTGTGGCAACCCAACCGGCCAGCCCTGATTTAAATTCTTGCTTATCCATAACAAACACTAAAGGGCCCGGAATATGGCCTTGCTCAGTGAGGGTTTGATCAATCATTGGTTTAAAATAACGGTTAAGCGCATCTGAAATGGCAGGCGACTCGCTAGCAAATACTGGGTTATAGCCATAGGTTACATCGTATTGGTAATCAGCCCCATCAGTCACGTGTACGTCAATATACAAATTCGGATTATAATCATTAATTACTTGAAGGACGCTTTTAACCTCTGGCGTATCAAGCTTAGTGTAATCACGATTTAAATTAAGATTATTTGCGTTTGTTCTAAAACCCATTTTTACAGGGCCACGCTGATTAATACGATTAAACGCACTACTACGCTCGTGACCATCAACGTTTAATATTGGGATAAATAAAATGTTTACCTTTTTTAATATATCGCGTCGTTTACCCGTAGCAATGTCTCTAAGCAGCATAAACATCGCATCTTTACCATCAATCTCACCAGCGTGAATACCAGCCTGAATAAGCACGGTTGGTTTGGTGCTATTGGCCATTTGCCCCGCATTAAAAAAACCTTGTTCGCTGGCAATCAACATTTTTATTGCTCGTTTACTATTACTATAGCCAATCGTTTTTGATTTAAATTGAGTGGGATTCGCCGCCACTAATCTATCAACAAATGCCATGGTATTAGCATAATTGGGAGACGAGACTCCTGCAGAAATTTCAAAGTCTGTGGTTAAGGGTCCCTGTTGTTGCAATAGTGAGGTACTACTACCTTCCCATGGCAATAATGGCGGTAAATGATTGCTATTTGCCATACTTGCAGATAAAACCAATAAACTTATAAACATATACTTCTCTAACAAACCCATTAATTAAGAAAAATTATAGCAATTAAACTTTTCTAGTTGCCAAAACTGCGGTGGTTCAACAAAAAAATACAGCCAACGGCATTTTTAGTTGCAGCCCAGCCACGCTATCAACATCTACTGAATAAAAAGGGCTAATAAGTACCTAAAAAAACGAACACACAACGGTAATAAATAAAGGAAAAAGCCTACAAGCGCATAAAAAAGATAATAAATTATAGGCACAAAAAAAGGAGCCATGGGCTCCTTTTCATTACTTATACAAAAACTTAAGCTGCCGCTAGGCCTTCTTTTGCTTTTGCTACAAGCGCTGCGAATGCAACTTGGTCGTAAACAGCGATATCTGCAAGGATCTTACGATCGATTTCTACAGATGTCTTTTTAAGACCATTGATAAAACGGCTGTAAGACAGACCATTTTGACGTGAAGCAGCATTGATACGTGCAATCCATAGTTGACGGAAAGTACGTTTCTTAGCACGGCGGTCACGGTAAGCGTATTGACCCGCTTTAGTAACAGCCTGGAAAGCTACGCGGTAAACACGTGAACGTGCTCCGTAGTAACCTTTCGCTTGTTTTAAAACTTTTTTGTGACGTGCACGTGCGACAACGCCGCGTTTAACTCTTGCCATTTCTAAAAACCCCTATTAAGCGAATGGTAACATACGTGAAACTAGACCATGGTCATTTTTATGAACCATCATCTTAGGACGTAGGTGTAACTTACGCTTAGAAGTTTTCTTAGTCAGAATGTGACGAAGATGCGCTTGTTTACGCTTGAAACCGCCAGAAGCAGTCTTTTTGAAACGCTTAGCTGCGCCTCTGTGACTTTTTAGCTTGTAAGCCATTGCAATAACTCCAATTGTATTGCTTTAAATTTAGTAAGAAGGCGTGAGATATATTGCTATAGCTCCACTTTAAAGGCCTAACTTACTGCTATGTTCCGGTGAAAACCCGATATAAATACCGCAATTTTACTTTAAAACCGGTTAACTCAGGTGGACATTTTCACATCACTTGCAAACCTGAGCTAAATTCGGTGCGTATTATCGCCTAATTATTACTTTTTAGCAACCGGTGCCATCATCATAACCATTTGACGACCTTCAACACGATTTGGGAAAGACTCAACAACTGCTAACTCTTCTAAATCGGTTTTAATACGGTTTAATAATTCGATACCAATTTCTTGGTGAGCCATTTCACGACCACGGAAGCGGATAGTTATCTTAGCTTTATCGCCAGCTTCTAAGAACTTACGTAAGTTGCGCAGCTTAACCTGATAATCGCCTTCATCCGTTCCCGGACGGAATTTGATTTCTTTAATCTGGATTTGCTTTTGCTTCTTCTTCTGCTCTTTTAGTTCTTTGCTTTTTTCAAAGATGAACTTACCGTAGTCCATAACCTTACAAACAGGCGGCTCAGCGTTTGGACTGATCTCTACAAGATCAACACCCGCTGCATCAGCCATAGCTTGCGCGTCTTTTAATGACTGAATTCCAGCTTGTTCGCCGTCGATGTCGATTAAACGAACTTCTAGCGCTGTAATTTCTTCGTTAATACGATTTTTTTGAGCTGTTTGTTGCCCTTTCTTGCCGCCTCTAATGGTACGTTCCTCCAAGAATATCAATAATATAAGCGTGTAGTTGGCCGTTTGTGATTGCCCTACACGCTCGATTTTTACTGTCGATTTTTGATTTCTTCACTGATTTTAGCGATAAAATCATCGACATTAAATTTGCCTAGGTCTTCACCTGTGCGAGTTCGTACTGCTACTTCTTGTTGTTCAACTTCTTTATCGCCAACAACCAGTAAGTAAGGAATACGCTTAAGTGTATGTTCTCGGATTTTAAAGCCAATCTTCTCATTTCTCAAGTCAGCAGCGGCTCTAATTCCAAGTTTATTTAATTTTTGTACAATTTCCTGCACATAAGGTGCTTGTTTATCGGTGATATTCATAATCACCACTTGCTTAGGCGCAAGCCACGTTGGGAATAAACCAGCGTACTCTTCTGTTAAGATACCGATAAAGCGCTCAATAGACCCTAAAATAGCGCGGTGTATCATAACAGGTGTGCGACGTTCGTTATTTTCAGCTACATAAGTGGCGCCCAAACGACCCGGTAATGCAAAATCTAGTTGCACTGTACCACACTGCCACGCTCTGTCTAAGCAATCGTACAAAGTAAATTCAATTTTAGGGCCATAAAACGCCCCTTCACCTGGTAAATAATCAAATTCAATGTCATTTGCTTTAAGTGCGTCAGCAAGTGCAAGCTCTGCTTTGTCCCACATTTCATCTTCGCCAATACGTTGCTCTGGGCGAGTTGAAAGTTTAACAACAATTTTTTCGAAACCAAATGTTTCATAGGTATCGTAAACCATTTTAATACAGGCCGATACTTCATCCATGATTTGCTCTTCTGTACAAAATACATGCGCATCATCTTGGGTAAAGCCGCGTACACGCATTAAACCGTGAAGTGCGCCTGATGGCTCGTTACGGTGACAACAACCAAACTCAGCCATACGCAGTGGTAAATCACGGTATGATTTTAAACCTTGGTTAAAAATTTGTACGTGGCCTGGGCAATTCATTGGTTTAATTGCGTATTCACGCTTTTCAGATTCAGTGGTAAACATCGCCTCTGAATATTTTTCCCAATGCCCTGATTTTTCCCACAAAGAGCGATCCATCATCATTGGACCTTTCACTTCTTCGTATTGGTACTCACGTAATTTTTCACGCACAAAGTCTTCTAGCTCGCGGTAAATGCTCCAACCATCGTTGTGCCAAAATACCATGCCTGGCGCTTCTTCTTGCCAGTGCCATAAATCAAGTGCTTTACCAATACGACGGTGATCACGTTTTTCAGCTTCTTCTAAACGCTTTAAGTACGCTTTAAGTTGTTTTTTATCGCCCCACGCTGTGCCGTAAATACGCTGCAGCATTTTATTTTCAGAATCACCACGCCAGTATGCACCTGCTACCTTCATAATTTTGAAGTTTTGACAGAATTTCATGTTAGGAACGTGTGGTCCACGACACATGTCTACATATTCTTCGTGGTGGTATAAACCTGGGCGATCATCTTGAGCAATATTTTCGTCAAGAATTTCTATTTTGTATGTTTCGCCACGCGCCGCAAACGTGTCGCGTGCTTCTTGCCAGCTAACGGTTTTTTTCACTACATCGTAGTTTGTTTTTGCAAGCTGTAGCATACGTTTTTCAATGGCATCAAGATCATCTTGAGATAACGAATGTTCCATATCAATATCGTAGTAAAAACCGTTATCAATTGTTGGACCAATCGCCATTTTAGCGTCAGGGAAAAGTTGTTTAACAGCATGACCAATTAAGTGCGCACACGAGTGGCGAATAATCTCTAGACCATCGTCGTCTTTTGCGGTAATGATCTCAAGACGAGAATCGTCACTAATTAAATCACACGCATCTACGCGTTCGCCATTAACACGACCCGCAATGGTGGCTTTAGCAAGACCTGGGCCTATATCGTTTGCTACATCAAGTGTGCTTACAGGGTTTTCAAAACTACGCTGACTACCGTCAGGAAGAGTAATAACTGGCATTATAAATCCTTACATACAGTGGTGACACCTACAATGTATCACGTGTATTTTAATTAATTAAATGAGAATGACTCGACAACGCTTTTACGAATAAGCATTGACTATTTTTCGCCGACAAAGGCTAATGTAGGTGCTGAGTCTGCTCAACTACAAGAGAGTTATTGTCGCGTGCTGCAGCATTAATTACAAGTTTTAAGCTATTAAAAACCACCCAATTTTACCATAAAAGTGCAATTAATAACGTTTAATAGGAGTCTGTTGGCTTTCTATATTAGGATTTGTTCAATCTAGGGGCGATTTAGTTAAAGCCCGGGAGCTATCACCTGGCGCTAAGTAAAAAATTGAGCAACGCTCACACCTATTTAAAGTAAACAAACCATAGCGCTGTCTTGGCTAAAAAAAGGAGGGCTGCATATTTAGCCGCAAAGATAAACAGACCTTGTTACATCAAAATGACGAATGGACGTTAAGCGCTAACAAAAACACCACTGTAAGTGCTTAAACTCGCATTTTAATGCGTGTTGCGTATAATAACGGGTAATTAAGTTATAGTAGAGATTAGCAATGAGAACATGTGGTGTAGAAATTACCGGTAGTGATGTACTACTTTGTATTTTAAGTAAAGATAATGACGTTTTTGATATTCGTGATGTGCGCCAAACACGCTTTACCTTAGGTAACGGTAACGACACTGAAGTAATGCGTAAGTTTCAGTTTGATTTTGCCAAGTTAATGCAAGATTACCAAATTGATTCGGTTGCCATTCGCGAACGCCAACCTAAAGGTAAGTTTGCTGGCAGCGCTAAAGGATTCAAAATGGAAACCGCTATTCAGTTAATCGATAATCTCGATGTACGCGTGTTTTCAACCACCGAAATAAAAGAACAAGTAAAACGTAATCCGATACCTATCGCGTTTGAAGACACCGGTCTTAAAAAGTATCAAGAAAATGCATTTGTTAATGCTTACGTTTACATCATGAAAAAAACGTATCGCAGCGACGAAATGTAAATTAATTACACCCTTATAAAAACGCGTATTCGCTAGAGAGTACGCGTTTTTTTGTCTTTAAATTCTACATAAAAACAGTAATACCAATTCGCTTAACTAAGTGATCTAATTTGAGGGAGGAAAATCGTGTCGATATCAAAGCAAAAATTTCGTTAGTTAGTTGTTCTAAATGAGAAATTTTTAACACAGTTAGCGTCTGATTTGCCCCCTCAAAATGGTTTAGTATTATTGCCGATTGGTATAATACATTAGTCTAACCCTCTTCCTTTTGTCGACAATTCGTGTTTATTTAAACAGCAGGCCTCTCAAAAATAAAAACATGGAGTATGTCATGAAAGCGACACAAAAAGTGATAAAAGAAGTAGAGAAAATAAACACTATACCGCTATCAAGCAGCTATTTTAAAGGAATTCAGAGCACACCATTAGTAGAACAAACCATAGGCGAATACTTTGACGCCATTGTCGACAATAACCCAGACGCTCTGGCCGTAGTCGTTGCCCATCAAAATATACGTTTAAGCTATAAGCAATTTCAACAGCAGATTAATCAACTTGCTATGGGGTTACTGGCTTTAGGGGTAAAACCTGGTGAACGGGTCGGTATTTGGTCACCGAACAATATACAGTGGTGCTTAACACAATTTGCCACCGCTAAAATAGGTGCCATTATGGTATGCATTAACCCAGCTTACCGCCCTAGTGAACTGCAATATGCACTAAACAGTGTGGAATGCTCTACGCTTATAACCGCCACTGAATTTAAAGGCAGCCACTATATTAATATGCTGCAAAGTTTAGCGCCTGAGCTTAGCGGTTGTAACAAAGGTGAGTTAACCGCAGTCAAATTACCCACTTTAAAAAATGTAATTTGTATTGGTGATGAACCCGTCGATGGGATGTTTTCCTTTAATGAGGTTATGAGCATGCCCACCGATGCACATAAATTAGAACTGCAAGCGGTGGCCAAAACCCTCGATTGCAATCAAGATATCAATATTCAATTTACCTCTGGCACAACAGGAAACCCTAAAGGGGCTACGTTGACGCATAAAAATATATTGAATAATGCGCTTTTAGTCGC
Organism: Pseudoalteromonas sp. MER144-MNA-CIBAN-0113; assembly: GCF_040308965.1. NCBI lineage: Bacteria > Pseudomonadati > Pseudomonadota > Gammaproteobacteria > Alteromonadales > Pseudoalteromonadaceae > Pseudoalteromonas > Pseudoalteromonas sp. MER144-MNA-CIBAN-0113. The sequence goes on along the minus strand of NZ_JBEOOG010000009.1, from coordinate 48,030 downwards.
ACAAGCTATGCACTTTACTGAGCGCGATAAGCTCTGTATTCCTGTTCCGCTATATCACTGCTTTGGCATGGTATTAGGCAGTTTATTGTGTGTCAGTAAAGGGGCCGCTGCAATTTATCCAAGTGATTCTTTTGATCCAAAAACTACATTAGAGGTGGTACAACAAGAAAAATGCACCGGCCTTCATGGTGTACCCACTATGTTTATAAGCGAGTTAGAGCTTAATAACTTTAACGAGTATGACTTAAGTACACTGCGAACGGGTGTTATGGCAGGCTCAACTTGTCCTGAACAGGTGATGCGTAAAGTACAAACACTCATGAATATGAATCAGGTGGTAATTGCCTATGGGCAAACAGAATGCAGCCCAATTAATAACATTACCGAAACCGACTCTTCTATTGAGCGTCAAGTCACTACGGTTGGCCGAGCACTTGCACACACCGAAGTAAAAATCATTGATGAAGTGGGTGACATTCAAAAAATCGGGCAGCCTGGTGAAGTATGTAGCCGTGGGGCCGGCATTATGCGTTGCTACTGGAATGATGAAGAGAAAACCAAAGCCACTATCGACAATGACGGCTGGCTGCACTCGGGCGATTTAGGGGTAATGGACAGTGAGGGCTTTGTCAGCATTGTTGGCAGAATTAAAGACATGATTATTCGTGGTGGTGAAAACATTTATCCGCGTGAAATTGAAGAAGTGCTTTACACCTATCCGGGTATACAAGACGCCGCTATTTTTGGTATTAGTGATGAAAAATTTGGCGAAGAAGTCTGTGCTTGGATCCAGCCTAAAGAAGGTGAAGTGCTTGATGAGCAAGCAATTCGTCTGTTTTTAAAGGACAAACTTGCCTACTTTAAACAACCTAAATACATTCGCTTTGTTGAAAATTACCCGATGACGGTAACCGGCAAATTGCAAAAATTTAAAATGCGTGAACAAATGCAAGAAGAGCTCGCCGAGTCTGCATTTTCGTAATCCGATTCAATGCGAAGCACTATCAGCTTAGTGCTTTGCATTGTCTTACTCAATTTCAGGTTGTTTAGGGTCAACAAAATCGGTAATACTGATATTTCGTCCTGCATTTTTAGCTTTATAAACCCCTACATCAGCAGTTGCTAACAATGATTTTATTGAAGGTCTGTATGTCGTGTATTGATCAATTGCAATACCGGCAGAGACAGTAATACGGTTAAAAGGTGAATATTGGTGTGCAATGGGGTCGTCTGCGAAGCGTTTAGGTAAGTCATTCAACCAGTCTAGCTCATTCGCTTGCAATGTTTTTACCAATATGAATTCTTCACCACCAAAACGCACCACAATATCAGCGTCACAATGCTTTAATCGGTTTGCTACTGCTATTAGTACGTTATCTCCCTCTAAGTGGCCGTAGTTATCGTTATATTTTTTAAAATAGTCGATATCAATCATTGCTAACCCTAAATATTGTGATGGCGCTAACTTGTTAATTAATGCTTTACTGCGCCTATCAAAACTATGCCGATTATGCATACCTGTTAACTGATCGGTGTTGGCTTTTTCCGTTTCAAATAACTCCGCTTTATATTGCTTTCTTAATAAGGTATCTAGTTGATATTGCACAATAGCCAATACAATCACCATGCTAAAATAAAAATAAAGTGTCCATATAATCGAAGTAGAAGAAAAAAGCTCAATAAATATCAAGGCAATGCCGATTATTGACCATAAAACCAGTTTATGTCCTAAGTGCAGCATCGGTATGGCTATAAATGCAGCCGCTACAAGCATAGGCCCTCCCTCTTTCAACTCACCGTAACGCTGAACATATACCCAGAAGAAATAACTAAATAAAAAACAAAATAAAACCGCATAACTAAAAAAGCGCGAATGTAAGTACTCTGAACTTAGTGTTTTATTTATAATAATGAGGACTATCGATAACAACACCATAGTTACGCGTAAAATTGTTATGGTTGAATTGGCAGGCTCTTGTTGATTAAGCCAAGACATAAAAATAAAAGACAATAAAAACAGTGTTACTAGATAGAGTGATGCATCAGCAAGACGCATTGAGCTTTTATTAAGTTGATTTTGGAAGTCGTGCTCTGTCGAACTTGAAAAATAAAAAATTGCGGGAATAAGACGCACCTGCACTCTCCTTAATAAGCTCACTTATCCTTATCCACACTATAGTTTATTGTTATTAATTAGCGAGTTAAATTTACCTTATTAAATAATATTATACATTATTTTTGCTATATCCTGAACAATCCCTATCCAGAATATAACGAATAAAAGTAGAGAGTTAATTAAATAGCCGAGGCGCTACTATACTACACCTTGTTCAATCATTGCATCGGCTACACGTCTAAATCCAGCAATGTTAGCGCCTAGTAATAGATTACCGGGCTGATCAAATTCTTTTGCGGTATCGCTTGCTGTTGTGAAAATATCTTTCATTATTTGCTTGAGCTTTTCATCAACCTCTTCAAACGTCCAGCTTTGCATACTGGCATTTTGCGCCATTTCTAGTTGGCTGGTTGCCACGCCACCGGCATTAGCCGCTTTACCCGGGCCATAAGCTATTTTTGCTTCAATAAAGCAATCAATCGCTTCTTTGGTTGAGGGCATATTGGCACCTTCACATACTAATTTACAGCCATTATCAAGTAGCGCTTTTGCATCAGCTTGAGTTAACTCGTTTTGCGTGGCACAAGGGAATGCCGCATCCGCACTGTAGCGCCATACCGTATGACCATCTTGAGGATATTCGTCACGCGGTGTGTAATTAGCTTGAGGGTGAGTGTCTAAGTAGTCACTTAAACACCCTCTTGATTGCTCTTTGAGCTGTTTTATCAGCTTTAAATCAATACCATTCTCATCGTATAAAGTGCCTTTAGAGTCACTACAGGTAATTGGCGTTGCATTAAGTTGATATAACTTTTCCATGGCATAGATAGCCACATTACCAGAGCCTGAAATTAAACAGCGCTTACCCGATAAGCTATCGTTACGCTCTTCAAGCATATTATTAGCAAAATAGGCAGCGCCATAGCCAGTGGCCTCTTTACGGGCAAGCGATCCACCCCAAAGTAAACTCTTACCCGTTAGCACCCCTTCATAACGCCCTGTTAAGCGTTTGTATTGACCAAACATATAGCCAATCTCTCTGGCACCTACGCCAATATCGCCGGCAGGTACATCGGTGGTGGGGCCAATATGGCGGTATAGCTCGTTCATAAAGGATTGGCAAAAACGCATAATTTCGCCATCAGAGCGTCCTTTAGGATCAAAGTTCGCACCGCCTTTTCCCCCGCCAATAGGTAAGCCCGTTAATGCATTTTTAAAAATTTGTTCAAAGCCTAAAAACTTTATAATGCTGGCATTTACACTTGGATGAAAACGTAAGCCGCCTTTGTAAGGGCCAAGCGCCGAATTAAATTCGATACGGTAGCCTTTATTAACTTGAATATTGCCCTCGTCATCAACCCAAGGCACGCGAAACATTAGTTGACGCTCTGGCTCTACCATTCTTTGAATAATTGCTTGTTGTTGGTAATGACTTGTTTGCGCAAATACAGGTTCAAGTGAGTCAAGCACTTCTTCCACTGCTTGATAAAACTCACATTGCGCAGGGCTCGTTTGTTTTAACTGCGCAATGGTTGTGTGTATATAATTCATATTTATTCTTCCATGTAGGTATTTTTTAATTTGAAATAGGGAAAATGATCAATGCTATTGTTAGTGAAGAAATTAATTATCCGATCATTATTTTCACACTTTAACATCATAGATAAACTGGATGCACGTGTTTGATGTTGAATTAAATTGTTGTTTCTTTTGTATAAAAACTCATTAAAAAAGAATTTATATGCTAAAAACACCCATTTGAATGAATAACACGTTAAAAGTATTAAAAAAATAGTAAAACAAAAGACGACTCTACATTTTTACGAGAGCGACAAAATAAACTGCTTTATGAGACTGAAGTTGTAGAAGGATAGACTGATAATTGAGTTAATGTGGAGAGGTCAAAATGGAGGTTGTATTCAACCTCCATAAAATGCATTAAGCTTTTTCGCCATCTGGGCGAAAAGTACGCTGTACACCGGTTAAAAATAAACGCAATATTTGATCGTTACACACACGGTAATGCTTGTTTTCAACTTTACGTGAAAATGCGCTTAGCTCATGTTTACTTAAATCAAAATCAACCAACGCCAAGGTCGCGATCACGTCTTCTGCTTTCATATTTAAAGCAATACGTAGCTTCATAAAAATAATATTGTTGTTCAATTTACTTTCAGGCTCTGGCTGCTCACCTTCACGCTTGCCGCGCTTGGTATTTATAAAACCATTTAAAAATACCGCAAATTCAGTGTCACTTATTGGGGTATACCCAGGCTCGCCCTCTTTAGTTAACCATGCAATCACCTGCTCAGTGCTTACGCTCTGCGCTGCTGCGGCGAAAACATCAACCATAGCTGAATCAGTTAAATCAAAGGTGTAGCGAATACGGCGTAAAATATCGTTATTTGTCAAAGTAAATCCCAAGGTAAATAAGCGCTCAGCAAACAAAAGCTGTTTAGTAGCGGCGCAGTTTATCAGAGTTACACTAAGCACCCTATTAAATACTGTGTTTAATTACCCAATACCTTTGCCGGATCTACGCGTGTTGCTTGCCATGCTGGATATAGCGTCGCCAATATCGCAAGCACAAAGGTGACTATAACGGTCAACACAATATCTTGCCAAACTAATTTACTGGGCAAAAATTCGATAAAGTACACACCTTCTAGCGGGTTTTCACCCAGTAACAAGCTCAGCCAAGTAAATAGCTCACTAATATTAACTGCTAAAATCACGCCAACAATTGAGCCTAAAAGTACACCCACAAATGCTTGGGTTAAGCCTTGCATGACAAAAGTAGCCAATATGGTACTGTCTTTGGCACCCATGGTTTTTAAAATAGCAATATTGCCTTCTTTTTCACGCACTTCCATTACCAGTGAAGACACAATATTGAAACTCGCCACCGCGATAATTAAAAACACCACAATATAAACAATCGTGCGCACCATTTGAATATCTTGATACAAGCTACCTTGCGTTCTAAGCCAACTCGAAATATACACATAATCGGTAATAGTCTGGCCAACACGAAGCGCTATTTGATGCGCCGAAAACACATCATCAACACGCAAGCGTAATCCTGTTACTTGGCTTTGATCATAGCCTAAGGTTTGTTGTGCTTTGTTAAGATGAATAAAAGCAGCGCTGCTGTCGATTGGTCCGCCCATTTCTATAATGCCCGCAAGCGTGAGGGTAACGCGTTTTGGGGCAAGTAATGACTGGCCTTTTTCACCAATTTGCGGGATTAACAAGGTCACATTATCACCTAATGCGATATTAAGTTGCTTAACAATTTGCTTGCCTAAAATAACATCATCACCTGTTAACTGGCTGACTAATTTACCTTGTGTAAATTGGTTAATGGCTGACACATCACCTTCCAACGAAGGCTCAACACCTCGAATCTCAACCGCTTTTAATTGGCTTTTAAATTGCGCCATACCATTAACAGCAATAAATGGGGCTGCGCCTGTTACGTGTGGTTGCTGTTTTAACTTTTCGACTTTAGTGGGCCAATTGGCAATTGGCCTACTTGGGGCAACATATTCAACTTGCGGCACTACACTTAATAAACGATGAACCAATTGTTGTTCAAAACCATTGATCACCGATAACGCCACAATTAACACGGCAACACCAAGTAAAATACCAATAGTGGATGCTTTGGCTATAAAACTTACGAAGGCATTTTTTTCATCTTTATGGCCTGAATAGGCTCTAAAGCGTTTACTAATAAAGGCACTAAGCAACATGGCTAGACTCTTTTATTGATAGTTTACCATCATCTAAGTACGCTATTTTACCCAGCTTATCTGCCAGTTCTAAATCATGAGTCACTACCACAAAGCTGGTGTTTAAACTTTTATTTAACTCATTAATTAAATCGTAAATTTTAATCGCATTTTGCTTATCTAAATTACCCGTTGGCTCATCAGCAAGCACCAGCGCAGGCTCTGTCACTAAAGCGCGTGCAATGGCAACACGCTGACGTTCACCACCAGAAAGAGCCGAAGGCTTATGGCTACTTCTATGTGCAAGGCCTACCTTATCTAGCATGTTAAGTGCTTTTTTATTGGCTTCTTTCGCGTTCAACCCTTTTATGAGTAATGGCATGGCAACGTTTTCAACCGCACTAAATTCCATTAATAAATGGTGGAACTGATAAATAAACCCTAAGTTTTTATTTCTGAAAGCTGCTTGCTGCGAGCGAGATAGCTTAGCAACGTCTTGGTTTTTTATTTTTGCACTACCCGCACTGGCCGTGTCTAAGGTGCCTAAAATATGTAACAAGGTACTTTTACCTGAACCTGAGCTGCCAACAATTGCCAGCATTTCACCTTGCGTTAGGGCTAAATCAACCCCTTTTAATACCTCAACCTGATTTTGCCCGTCTTGGTACACCTTACTTATTTTTTCACAACTAATTACTAAATCATTCATAACGTAATACCTCTGCTGGGTTTACTTTAGCGGCTTGGCGCGCTGGATATAAAGTCGCTAAAAAGCTCATTGCTAAGCTTAAAACGGCAATAACACTTAAACTAACCACATCAAATTTGACGGGGAGTGAAATTCCCGATAGTAAATTTAAACCAACCAAAGCCAGCAGTTCATTTATATATAAGCTTAATAAAATACCTAAAGAAGCACCCACGGCTGTGCCAATTACCCCGTTATAGAGCCCTTGTACCATAAATACGGTTTGCACTTGGCTTGGTGTGAGTCCTAATGTCTGCAAAATTGCTACTTCACTTTGTTTTTCACTGACCATCATAGTCAGTGCCGATACAATATTAAATACCGCCACCAGCACAATTAAGCCAAGGAGCATAGACATAATACGTTTTTCCATCGCAACGGCGGCAAATAAGGTGCCTTGACTGCTTCGCCAGTCGGTGAGTTTAAAATCATTGAGTATGTGTTGGCTGTCTTGCATAAACTGGTCAAGTGCAAACGGCTCATGCAGTGACACGCTTAAATTAGGTACCGTATTGTTGCTAAGTTTTAAAACCCGTTGTAGTGATACGCCACTGGTAAATGCCAGTCCCATGTCTATTTCAGAGCCAGTTTCATAGATAGCAGCAATTTTAAATAAACGTTGGCTTGGCATGCGCCCAAGTGGGGTGTACGTAGATGCGTTAGGCATAATTACACGTAACTTATCACCTAAGCCAACGCCAAGTTTGCGGCTTAAATAACGACTTATTGCAATATTATAATTATTATTTAGTACGCTTTGCCAATTGCCTTGCACTATTTTGTCGGTGATTTTATACAGCGAGCCGTTATTGTCGTAAAGCCCTTGTAATAACACCCCGTGAAGATCTTTATTGGTTTGCAATATGGCTTCACCGTGGCGGTACAAACTAACATGATCAACATACGGTGATTGCTCAAGCGCAGATTTTAACGAATTCATTTGCGCTTTGGAGTGATCTTTGGCTTGCACTTCAACGTGTGGAATAAGCCCCAACATATTTGATTTTAAACTACTCTCAAAGCCGTTCATTACACTACTGACCGTAAAAAGCGCCATTAAACCAATCGCTATACCTGCAATAGAAAAAAACGAAATGAACGAAATAAACGCATTGCCTTTAGAGGAGCGGCTATATCTGAGTCCGATAAATAGGCTAACAGGTTGAAACATATTAATTAAAACATTAATGCCAAAAGTGTGACGTTATAGTAGCACGAACTCAGCGCAATTGAATATCACCATAAATGTAAGAAATAATTTATAAATCTGACACTTGGCTATATTTTAACAAGCCAGTAAACCCTGCTAAACTTTCAGCCCTGTTACTAAGTAATCAAGTAATACCCGCACATTAGTAGCCACAAATTGCCGTGGCGGATATAGACCCCACACGCCCTCTTGTTGTGGTTGGTATGCAGTTAATATAGGTACTAACTGACCGGATTTAATTTCATTTTCAATATAGTAATCAGGCAACTGAACAATACCTAAACCCTTTATAGCGCCGTCAACGAGTGCCCAGCCGCTATTACAATGCAATCGCCCTGCTACCTTAATATGTTTATCACGATTATTTTCATTTACTCGCCAATAACTACTATTGCCAATTAAACATTGATGATTATTAAGCTCCCCCAAAGTGTGAGGCTCACCAAAACGCGCTAAATATGCAGGTGAAGCACACATAATAAATCGTCGCGAGCTCAAGCGCCGCGCTTTTAAGCTTGAATCTTTTAAATGGCCTAGTCGAATGGCTAAATCAAAGCCCCCCTCTAATAAGTTTTCTTGCTCGTTAGAGAGCGTTGCGATTACTTCTACCTCAGGGTGATCATGCATAAATGAATGCACAATGGGCATAATAAAACTTTCACCATACATAACCGGTGCTGTTAATTTAATTTTACCTTTAGGTGAGGTTTGTACCGATGCTAAGCCTTGAGTGGCCTCGTCCATTGCGTGCTGTAAATGTTTAACTTGGTGTAAAAACTGCTCGCCCTCTTTGGTTAAAACAACCTTGCGAGTAGTACGTGTTAATAATTGCGTATTTAACCGTTGTTCTAGCTTTGTAACATGGCGGCTAATATGAGCAACCGATAAACCTAACGTCTGTGCAGCTTGGGTAAAACTTCCCTCTTCGCCAACAGCAATAAACTCATCAATACCTTCCCAACGCATAATTATTACCATACTGTAAAAGTGTTTTATTAAATTGAAGATTATCATTATCTGAGAAACAAATACAATAACCTCATTACCCAAACAGTATGGGTCTACAATTCATATTCAAACCACTACAAAGGATATACACATGTCTGAATTTATAAAATCAAAAGCAGCGATTGCCTGGGGCCCTAATCAGCCTTTAAGCGTTGAAGAAGTTGATGTGATGATGCCTAAAAAAGGCGAAGTAATGGTAAAAATCACTGCCACTGGTGTATGCCATACAGACGCTTTTACTTTATCAGGTGAAGATCCTGAAGGTATTTTCCCCGCTATTTTAGGTCATGAAGGCGCTGGGGTGGTTTACGCTGTGGGCGAAGGCGTTTCAAGTGTAGAAGTTGGCGATCACGTTATTCCTTTATACACCGCAGAATGTGGTGAATGTAAAATGTGTACTTCAGGTAAAACAAACTTGTGTTCAGCAGTGCGCGAAACACAAGGTAAAGGCTTAATGCCAGATGGCACCACTCGCTTTTTCAAAGATGGCGAGCCTATTTACCACTATATGGGTACATCTACATTTTCTGAATACACAGTATTGCCAGAAATCTCATTGGCTAAAGTAAACAAAGAAGCGTCGTTAGAAGAAATTTGTTTATTAGGCTGTGGTGTTACTACCGGTATGGGCGCTGTAACAAATACGGCTAAAGTAAAAGCGGGCGATACGGTGGCTATTTTTGGTTTAGGCGGTATTGGTTTATCTGCCATTATTGGCGCTAAAATGGCTGGTGCAAGCCGTATTATTGGTATTGATATTAATACCTCTAAATTTGACTTGGCGACCAAACTAGGTGCTACCGACTTAATTAATCCAAAAGACTTTGACAAGCCAATTCAAGAAGTCATTGTTGAGATGACCGATGGCGGTGTTGATTACTCATTTGAATGTATTGGTAATGTTGATGTAATGCGCTCTGCGCTTGAGTGTTGTCATAAGGGTTGGGGAGAGTCTGTGATTATTGGTGTAGCCGGTGCTGGCCAAGAAATTTCAACTCGTCCGTTCCAACTTGTTACTGGCCGTGTATGGCGTGGTAGCGCATTTGGTGGTGTTAAAGGCCGCTCACAACTTCCTGAAATTGTAGAGCGTTACATGGCGGGTGAATTTGCGCTAAACGACTTTATCACTCATACCATGAGCCTAGAAGAAATTAACGATGCCTTTGATTTAATGCATGAAGGTAAAAGTATTCGTACTGTAATTCATTACTAATACGCTCATTTCACTTAATTACCATCACAAGCCGTTGCTATTAAGTAACGGCTTTTAAGGATTGTTATGTTAGAAAATATTTCAACAGCGAAAGTGGCTGGCGGATGGCATAAGCAATACAGCCATAGCGCTTCAAGCACTCGTTGCACTATGCGTTTTGCAGTTTTTTTACCGCCAGGCGCCAGTGAAACCAATAAGGTGCCGGTACTGTACTGGTTATCAGGTTTAACCTGTACCGATGAAAACTTTATGCAAAAAGCAGGCGCATTTAAAAAAGCAGCGGAGCTGGGTATCGCCATTGTAGCGCCAGATACGAGCCCACGTGGTGATAACGTGCCAAACGAGGACAGCTATGATTTTGCACAAGGTGCTGGGTTTTACCTTAATGCCACAAAAGCGCCCTACAACACCCATTTTAATATGTATGATTACGTTGTTAATGAGTTACCGGCACTAATTGAGCAACACTTTCCTGTTACAGATAAAAAAGCAATTAGTGGTCATTCAATGGGCGGGCACGGCGCATTGATGATTGCACTTAAAAACCCACAATCGTACACCAGCGCTTCGGCATTTAGTCCTATTGTTAATCCTATGGCGTGTCCGTGGGGTGTAAAAGCATTTACAGGCTACTTAGGCGACGACAAAACAACGTGGGCACACTACGATACTTGCGAATTAATGCAACAAGCCGAGCAAGCTAACTATTTACCTATGCTGGTAAGCCAAGGTGATGCTGATAACTTTTTAGAAGAGCAGCTTAAGCCGCAAAATTTGGTCGATATCGCTAATAAAAAAGCGTATCCGCTGCAGCTCGAAATGCACGCTGGCTACGATCATAGTTACTTTTTTATTAGTAGCTTTATAGACCAACACTTATTATTTCATCATCAGTTTTTATCGGCTTAGATTCATTACTGTGTAGAGTAGATTTATCTACTTCTACACATTCTTTTAGGACCTTAGTAACCTGCCTACATTTTTTAATCACACCGTCATCTCCTTTTATAAATTCAAATATGGCTTTATCAGTTTCGTAACCAAGTTTGCTAAAACTAAAACCATCTTTATCCTTTACATAACTATTAGTGCTATTGATGTTTGAATTGGATCTCGCCGTTTCATCCAAAAATATACCCATTACTGTGCAACCACTTAATACATTTAAAAAGATAATAATTAATAAAATGCGCATGTAAACTCTCGTTGCAAATAAGCCAAATTATATACGACTTAAAAAAGGAGTGTTGTAAAAATATATAAGCCCCACAATTTTACATAATAGAGTTTGCTTGTGTGGTACGCAGCTGAAATTCATTGCTGGGTAAAAACGCACTTTATTGTGTAAATATTGCTAACGCCACTCATCCCCCTCGATAAAACAAAGGTAACACAATGATTTTATTTAAATTAATACCTTGGTTCAATTTTTGCTACTTATTTAAAATTTATCCGTGGAAATAGCAATGGAAATTGATCTACAGTGGAGAGACATTATTGATAACTTGATTCATCTTGGCATGGCGTATTTACTTGCCCTGCCAATGGCATATGATAGAGAGCATAGCCATAATGGTGCAGGTCTAAGAACGTTTCCTTTAGTTGCCGTCGCATCATGTGGTTATGCACTGATTGCTATGTCAGTTTTGGAGGGCGCAGAGGCGCAATCTAAAATGTTACAAGGTATTATTACAGGTATTGGTTTTATTGGTGGCGGCGCTATTTTAAAAAATAACCAGTCTACATCTGGAACAGCAACAGCTGCGAGTATTTGGAATATGGGTTTAATTGGTATCGCTATTGCGTACAGCCGCTATGAAATAGCTATTTTGTTGGCAGTAATAAACTTCATAACGCTTAGGTATGTTAAAAAATTTAAATAATGAAAATTATAATTAATTGCTTAGCGCTGACGCGATCACCCTGTTAAATTCAATCTTCAAACTCGCCTTTTGATATAATATAACATATAATCAAGTTCATTTTTTTCATTCTTGTTAATTGTATTTTATGTCATTATCTTTATCGCAAAGTCGCTTGCATCATATTGATCTATTACGCGGCATTATCATCATATTTATGGTGATAGATCACGGCATGTATTATTGTCTAAATTATTCAGTAACTGATCCCATGACCATACCCGGAACAGATGCGCTTACTTTTTTCACACGCTTTATATCGCATTTTTGTGCGCCATTATTTGTATTTTTAGCAGGCCTCTCTGCCGCTATTACAGAGCATAAATACGCGTGTACTCGTCAGTTTGCTAACGCTTTAATAGTTCGAGGTTTAGTGCTTATTTTATTTGAGTTTACAATTGTGTCATGGTCATGGAGTTTTAATCCTCTTTTCCCGATGTTATATGCTCAAGTAATTTGGGCGATTGGCTGGGGCTTTGTGGTGCTTGGCTTGCTTCGCTTAATAGATATATACCCTGTATTTATAGCTGGGTTATTACTGGTATTTGGTCATAACTTATTAGATGGTATTACCTTTGAAAGTAACACCATCGCGCATACACTGTGGTCTATCGTTCATCAAAAAAATGTATTAGCACTGCCGTTTGGTTTTTCTATTAGAACGACCTACCCCGTTGCGCCTATTGTTGGACTCATGTGTTTGGCTTATTGTGCAGGTATATATTATAAATCTCAGCATTATAGTAAAAAAGTGATGAATTACGCGTTTATTATGGGTATGAGCTGCCTAGCACTTTATTCAATACTACGCGGCTTTAATTTATACGGTGATATGTCACAGTTTTCTACACATACAGATCCACTGCTGACTATTATGTCGTTTTTAAATCCGACTAAATATCCGTTGTCGTTACAATTTATGTTACTTACTGTAGGGCTTGGTTTAATTGCGCTAAAACTATTGAGCCACTTAAAGGCTAGTTTTTCGCAAAATTTTCTGCAAGTCCTAGGTAAAACCAGCATGTTTTCTTACCTCACTCACTTGTATTTGCTGCATGCTATCAGTTGGCTTTTAATACCTGCTCTTGGATTTAACTTTAGTGATATGACCTATGGTGAAACCCTTGTTGGCTTACCATCAGGGTATGGTATGAGTTATATTGCAACCATGGCGATGATAGCTGTAGTGGTTGTGCTTACCGCCTTACTCGCTAAGCGCTACTTAAATTGGAAATATCGTAATAAAAACAGCCTGATTGCTAAATATATTTAGTAATTTCCCCCACAATATATTGTGGGGGAAATACTCGATAAAATGTTTCGTCACTTTATCAGATATATTAATTTAATTTTTTGAGTGCTTTTTTTAATTCATCATAATCGACATTTATAAATGATAACGCTTTGGTTCGTTCTTGTTGTTAATTGAACTCTGAATTACTCCAGACCCTAACGAAATCTACTAGCATGTTAGCCTCAAAATCATCACTGATATTCTTTTCATTACCATCCCAACCACCTACTTGTAACGATAAAATAATATAAGAAGGTAAACTTCCAACTCGGTCGTCATAGTGCTCCCAGACTTTTTCACCATCTATATACATACCGACATAACCAGGCTGCCAATGCATGCCATATATATGGAAACCATCTGAGGAATAATTATGATAAAGCTCGCCGGAATTTACTGACTTATGTTGGCTACCGTAACCATCCCAATGCAGAGCAGAGATACTGATGTCTTCCCCCCAAGTACCTAAACTCTCCATAATATCAAACTCCATTCCCTGATCGAATGTAGGTGAGGTATCTCCCCAAGTGTCTTTAATTAAAAGAAATGGTTCTTGACCATAATTAGTATCTGCATAATTACCTCCACGCACAAAAGCATCTTCAGTCGGAAATAAACTTTCTTCATTTACAATTAAAGCGGGCCTATCAGAAATATTATTCGCTTCACTGCTAAAAATTTTTATAAGCTGGCTACGCATATAATTGTCAATCAATGCAAAGCTCGCCTCTTTACCAGAACTTTTTTGCTCTCTTATATAACTGGTAACATCCACTTCAATTATGTTTCCCGTAACCTCTCCATAGCTATGACTAAACCATAAAGGATCGACCTGCGGTTTAGTATTCCAAGTTACAGTATCTTGGGACCAATCTGCGGAAAGTGTTTTATGCACAGCTATGCTGCTTTGAGTGTTTGCTTCAGAGATCTTAAATCTTAATAATGCAGAAGAAATAGTAGTAGATACATCATCAAGATTAAATTTTAATAATGACTGCCTCCTATAAGTATCGTTACCATAAATGCCTTTGTCAGGTAGTAACCAAAATGCAGGCCAAGCACCATGTACTGAGTCATACTTAATTTTGGCTTCAAAGTAACCATATTTTTGTCTAAATTTACGAAAAGTACTTACCTCAGCGGCATTATAAAAGTAACGTTTGGTTCCTTGATTTAATGTGTTTTTTTCTGCTTCAAACCGTAACATTTCATTTTCAATGCGAATAGTTTCTCGCCCAGCATTACCTGCGATACCACTCATTCCTAGATATTGCTTTCCAACATGCCAATTATTAGGGTTTAATAAAGTTGAATTAAAATTATCTTCAAAAGTCAGCTCCCAATTACCAGCTAACGGCGGAGAAATGTTATTATCTGGCTCTCCCTCAACAAAGGAAACCGAGTCCATGTAAAATCTACCTGTTCCAAGAGGGCCTTGAATACCAATAGCCAGGACTTTCTCATTTTCATCAAGATTAAAGCCATTGAGATTGATTCTAATCGTGTGCCATGTATCGTCTGAAAAATTATTATGGCCAGGCAAACCATCCAATGTCCAAAATTCGTTATTGGTTTCATCAAGATTTATTTTTAATGAATCGTTACCGCGACGAAACATTAAAGTGCCCTTATTTCCTGATTTTCTGTATATTTTTGCCTCAAGTATTGAATTTTTAAAAGGAGGTACTTGAGCAATACGTAATCCTGATTGAGTCCAGTAGTTTGCCTGCATTAATATAGCTCTTTCGCCATCAGCTACAGGCTCACCAATTTTAGTTAAAGTCGATTCACTAGATGAGGTTGACCACAATGAAGTACCATTACGTGGTTTGTCATCAAATAAAATAATAGACGCAAAACTAAGTTTAGACAGAAAGAGTAAAGTACATAAAGTGAGACTTTTTTGCCCTATAAGCCAGCGTTTTAATGGTATTAATTTCATCACTACTCCTAAAGTAATTAATAAAATTGAGTATTTAACCTATCTGAGCAAAAATTATAGTAACTATTTATAAAGTTCTTGATGCATAATAAATAATACTTTTTAACTCAATAAAATAAATAACATACTACTAATTAATTATTATATTGTATGCAACAAACCTAATATTTTCAATTTATCAAGGTGCTTTATTTTTAATGCGGAAGAAGAGATTAGTAATTTGAAGTATTTGCAAAGAGGTGAAGTTTTAATATTTTTGTTAAGGAACTAATTAGCGCATTAGTTAAACTACAATATGGGTTCATACATTAAAAAAGGCGCTTAAAAAGCGCCTTGCTAACAAGTATGTGTGCTTAGAACATATCTTGATAGGAATGTGTTGTATTGAATATAATTGCTTTTTCAAAGCCTGGCAGCTGAATGCTGTGCTCATCAATAACAATGTCATTTTCATCAATCAGCCCATCACCAAAACGATAAACTAGCGCGTATTGACCTAAATCTGCTTGTTGTTGATAGTGCTGTTGTGCTTCTTTTACCGCTGCATGTTTGCTGGTATAGAGCCCCATCATTTCATCGCCATATCGCTTAGCAAGCATCTGCATCGTTACTTTTGCTGAAAGCACTGTGGCTGTTGCATTATTACCACCAAACCCTTTAGAATTTATAAATGCAATATCCATATCACCACAATCATAGTGACTGTTACGAATATCTAAATGATCTGCATAAACATCATCAGCCACTTTATCTATAGTGGTAATACCCGGCATAATATTATGACTAAATACACCTAAGGCAATGGCAAGCTGATCGCCACTGGCAGGTGCTATAGTATGGCCAACATACGCTTTAGGGGCGGTTACTTTCCAATTATCTATTGCAAATGTTTGCGCTACTTTATGATAAATTAACGACTCAGTTACGCGGTTTTGTGGTGTGCTTGAACCATGGGCTAAAATAAAGCTACGTTGCTGTAATGCCTCTTTACCTAGTAAGCTACTGGCAAGTGCAGCCGATTTTGCCATGGTAATGTAGTTACCAGGCCCAGGTGAAGTAATTGATTTTTTTACTCCATCGGCGTTAACAAATACATCAGGCACACAGCCCATAATGTCTGCACCTAGTTCAAGTGCCAGCGCATCATCCATTAATATAGCCACTTGTGCGCCTTCACCTAAAGTAAAGCCACAGTTTTCGCCAAATGGGCGGCTGCTTCTACGATAATCAGGTTCATCGTCATTACTTAAATCATCTAAGCGGCGCAAACCTTCAATATTAGCCAGCGCACTCATATTGCCAAAGCCTTCAACCACTTCAGGGGTAATTGCACATTCTACACTTGCCACAATTGCAACACGTGTGCGCCCTGCTTGTATATCATTTACTGCTGCGCGCAAGTTGTATAAAAAAGTAGCACACGCACCCGATGTAGAAAAAGTAGTTCCTACATTGCCCGTAACATAGGCATTGATAAAATCGGTCGACATTGTATTTAAACCCAGTGCTAGCTGCTTTGTGCTGACGCGATCACCTTGCTGGCGCGCTTTGACTAACCCACCTAAACCTTTATCGTCCATTTGGCCAATAACCGATGCTGAATAGGTACCAATTTTATCAGGCTCAACACTATTCATAATGTATTGCCAATCAAGTCCGGTTGATTTTATTGCATCGGTGGCAGCAAAAATAGTAGCTTGTAAACCACGAGGTTGGTAGCGGCTATTGTACATAATTGACGGATCAAACCCTGTGGGTAGTTGCCCAGCAGATTTAATTGGATTATCGCGAGTAGAATCATGTTTAATATCAAATTGAGCCGCAATAGTTACTTTCACTTTTTTATTTTCAAGCTCTTCAACGTGCCAACTTTCAGGAACTGGCGAAGGTAAATCACGACGGCGTGTTTCAAACACAATCGCGTTTTCATCCGATGCGGTTAACGTCATTTTTTGCTGCCATGGCGTGGCATCTACATCAAAATGTTGTTTTTCAATTTTACGAATTAATGTACCTGCAATAATTTGCTCACCAAAACGTGCTTCTATGTCGCTTTGCTCAACATTATTGCCTTTCATGTCTTGTAGTTGTCCATTCACAACACTCACTAAATTCATTAATGTGGCAAGGCCTAAAAATGTTTCTTGGCGAGCTTGAGACTCTAAGCTATCTAACACGATACGACGATAACCTTGATGAAAAGAAGTACGGCCAGCGGCATTAATGCCTCCCATGCCTACAATAACGGGTAATGCAGTCATAATTTACCTTTAAAATGCGTGTTATAAGAATATGACATTAGTTTAATTGGATTATAGAGACGTCTTTGTGCTTTAATAGCCAAATAAGCGGCATAAAAGGCCAAAAACAACTGGTCGGAGCATTCACAATGAGCAACAACCCATTAACTCCCCCCATAAATATTGGTATCGCAGTGTTTGAGCATTTGTTGGTAACCAGTCTCACATTACCGATTGAGATGCTGCGTGCGGGTGAGGCTTTTGCTAAAGGCCATAGTGATAAAAATAACTTTAAACCTCTGGCTATTCATTTAGTGGCTAAAAATAGTGATGCCATTAAGACGCGAACTGGACTATCGATTATTCCTGATTGTACTAGCGAAAACTCACCTTATTGCGATTTAGTTATTGTGCCTGGTATTTGGCGTAACCCTCGCCCGGTGATACGCGCTAATCAACAATTAGTCACTTGGCTGATCGAGAGCTTTACCGTAGGAAGTCATATAATTGGAGTAGGCACAGGTAATTGTTTTGTTGCAGAGGCTAGTTTACTTGACGGACATCCCGCTACTACCCATTGGCATTATGCTAAACAGTTTAAGCATGACTACCCTAATGTAAGTTTAAAACCTGATTTTTTTATCACCCAGTCAGAACGTATGTATACCGTAGCCAGTTTAAATGCACTTGCTGATGTTATCGTACATATTATTAGTCAATATTATGGTAAAGAAGCGGCACAACATGTGGAGCGCAACTTTTCCCATGAAATTCGTAAACCCTATGAAGATCAACGTTACTTAGAGGGAGCAGTAGATAGACACCCAGATGAGCTGATTGCACAAATACAGTTTTGGTTAAAAACCAATCTAGCCAGTGAGCTCAACTTACAGGAGGTTGCGGCTCAATTTAGTCTAAGTTATCGCACCTTTACTCGTCGCTTCAGAAGTGCCACAAACCAAAGTCCAATCGAATATTGGCAACAATTACGAGTTGAAGGCGCCAAAGATTTATTGGCATCTTCTAATTTATCGATTCAGGAAGTTGCTTTAGAGGTTGGCTATAACGACCAAGGGCATTTAACCCGAGTATTTAAAAAAGTATTACGCCAAACACCCAGCGAATACCGTAAAGTCGTGCGACGAAAATTATTTGGTTAAGTTTTAACTAAACCGTGTTCACTTTTGATGGTTAGCAAAGATTGATATAGCCTTGATTAGATTTTTTTATATATATAAATTATAGTATTACGCATGAGGCGTGGTGAAATTAATACAGGGAGATAGCTGATGGATAAACTTACCAATCTGCTTGTCGATCAACAAAGCAACGCATCCATTGAGGCTAAACTAGCTAACTTACTCGCGTTAGTTCGTAAACATTTAGATATAGATGTTGCTTTTATATCTGAATTTATTAACGATGAGCGTGTTTTTAAAGTGGTCGATAACCCCTCTGAAAACCAAATTGTTAAAGTGGGTAATGCCGTTCCGATTAATGAAACGTACTGCCAACAAATCACCGACAACAAGCTTAGCCCTATTATTACTAATACCAACGCAAACCCAATAACCAAAGCGATGCCGGTTACAAAAAAATTAGGTATAGGGGCATATATAGGTGTACCTATCAACCTGTCGAACGGGAAATTATATGGTACGTTTTGTTGTTATAAATCACACCATGATGAGAGCTTAAATGAGCGCGATTTATCTTTTTTAAATATTATTTCAGAAATAGCGACCGGATTAATTGAAAAGAGTTTAGATAAAAGCGTATCGTACAACCACACAAAATCAACTATTGAGCAAATTATTAGCGATAATGATATTAGTATCTATTTTCGGCCTATTTATAGTCAACTAAATAATAAAGTTGTAGGTTTTGAATCGCTTGCACGTTTTTTTAACACCCCTTATAAAACCCCTGATATCTGGTTTGAAGAAGCGAGTAAGGTGGGTTTAAGTGAACCATTAGAAATGCTGGCCATTAAAAATGCAGTAGCCAATATGGCAAAGTTTAATAATACAACTTACATTGCCATTAATTGCTCGCCTTCGCACATTCTTAGCGGTGCACTTGAACGAACATTACAACAGATTGACTGCACTAGGCTGGTATTAGAAATTACTGAACATTCGCCAATTTCTAATTACGAAAAAATGCGAACTGCACTTAGGCCTCTCAGAAACAAAGGTCTGCGCTTGGCCATTGACGATGTAGGCGCTGGCTTTTCCTCATTTCAGCACATACTAGAGCTTGAGGCCGATATTATAAAATTAGATATTAGCCTGACTCAAAATATAAACACAGACGATCGTAAATTTTTACTGGCAAAAGCATTGTGTGGATTTGCAAAAGCAATCGACTGCACCATCGTTGCCGAAGGGATCGAAACCGCAGAAGAACTAAACTCGTTAAGAATACTCAATGTAGACAGTGTACAAGGTTATTTTATTAGCCGCCCCGCACCAATTGAAGATGCGCTTAGCTTCCAAAACAAAGCACTACCCGCATAAAAACGCCACTAATTAGTGGCGCTCGGTATCAATACTGTCTTTTCGATAATAGCGTTTATGATAACTTTTCACTTTAGCATGCACGCCTTTACTTAAGCTTTTAAACTTAGCTTCGAGCACGTCAACGCCGTATAAAATACCCACCACAAGTACCGAAAGCTTAATAGCAGCCCCTAGATTCCCGGTTGCTATCATAACGCCAATGGAGGCCAATACCCAAATGGTGGCAGCAGAGGTAACCCCGACTACGGCACCGTCTTTTGCCAGCATTACGCCTGCACCTAAAAAGCCAATGCCGGTAATTATTTGCCCGACTACGCGAGAATGATCAATCACATCCCCTTGTAAATTAAACGCAGTCGATAAAAACAAGTAAGTACCTAAGGTGATCAGCGCAGAGGTACGGATCCCTACAGGTTTGCCACGCAATTGTCGTTCTATACCAATAATAGCGCCACAAAAAGCCGCCGTACCAATGGCTGCCCACGAGTATGGGGCTACATCGATAAAATCTAAAAATGTCACTTAAAATCCTAATCTATTATTTTTTACTAATAGCAACTGCCGTTCTAAGCCTTTGACTACCAAAAGCCGACATTTTACTAAAATCGCTGCGTGCAATTGGCACATATTGACAGTCAATCGCTAATTGATTGTCGTTACCTGGTTCGCAAAACGGGTCATGTACGTACACACAGTGCGCATCTAAATGAGTAACACATACCCAATGCGGTGATTTTTTTCCATCAAACCGATAAGTGCTTATTAACAGCAACACACTAAAACCTTGGTTTAACCAAGTTTCTATATCGGTTAGTTCAACATCTTTATAGGTAACAGGAATATTAGCCGCGGCTATGCCTTCAACAAATTGCTGATGTACTGTCGCCAGCACCGTTTTTTTATTATCACTGCGTACCCCATCTAAAAATAATGGCTCTGAGGTATTAACAATGACCTCACTTTTAAATCCCCGTTTATTTGCAGCCAATGCCAATCCAAACGGATGACAACCGCCATGTCCCGAGGTCATAAAAATGGTGGTGCCCTCACGCCATAAAGCTAATTCATGTGACTGACTCAGCTCTGTGCTGTTATCAAGCGAGCCCATTGCCATTAATAATGCCGCAGGCCCACAGGTAAACTCGGTAGTTTGCTGATACCATGGCGTTAAACGCTCAACTTGCAACTCGCTGGTTTGACGGATGTTTTTTTGCATGCGCAAGGCATCACTGTGATCATCGTAATAATCACTGTACTGACCAAAAACTCGATACCCTACACTTTTATAAAGCCCTATGGCGCTGTCGTTATTTACTGCCACTTCTAAACGCAAATAAATACGCCCACGCTCACTAGTGGCTTTTTCAAGGGCTTTAAGCAGCGTTTTAGCGATTCCTTTGCCCTGCATCGTCGGTAATACGGCTAACGAATACAAACGCGCTAACCGCGTGCCTTTATGGCACCACACCAAACCGTAACCACATAATTGCGCATTATGCTCGGCGACTAATAAAATCCCATGTTTAGCACTAAGCCAACGTTTTAAACTTCGCGCACTAAGCTTATCGTTACTAAAGCAGGCATTTTCAAGCGCCACTAAGGCGTTTAAATCACTCGCGCTTGCAGGGCGAATACTAATACCCGCTCCTGCAAAAATCGTTAAATCAGACAATGCGTTAAGCATTAGCCGCGACCTCGTGCTTCAAGGCGCTGTTTAAACTCATCCATAATGATCATGTATAACTCATCACCTAAGTAACCATCTTCTACTTTGTGATCAATACTTGGGTTATCGTTTACTTCCAACACATACGCACGGCCTTGATGCTCTTTTACATCCACACCGTATAAACCCTTGCCTACGGTTTTACATGCTTTTAAAGCAGCATCCAGTACAGCTTTAGGTAATTCAAACGTAGGTAATGTTTCAAAGCCACCCGAGAAAAACCGTTTTGCGTCATGGTTGTATATTTGCCAATGGTTACGCGCCATTAAATAACGACACGCATAAATAGCACGGCCATTAAGTACCCCTACACGCCAATCGTATTCTGTGTACATGTACTCTTGCGCCAGAACTAGCGCACTTAAAGCAAATAACTCACTAAGCTTAGCTTCTAATTCATCACGATTAGCAACTTTATACACGCCTTTTGAAAACGACCCTTCTGGCATTTTTAATACCAGCGGATAAGTAAACGACGCTTCTAATTGCTCAATTGTGTCTTTTGATTGATCTGCCACCACCACGGTTTTTAAGCTCGGTACTTTTTGATAATTGAATGCATCATGTAAGTACACTTTATTACAGCATCGTAAAATAGACTCCGCATCGTCAATCACCACTAAACCTAAGCTTTGCGCTTTACTTGCAAGACGGTACGTTGGGTGATCAATCGCTGTTGTTTGGCGAATAAACAACGCATCAAATTGGGCAATATTGTCTATTTCCTCAAAGCTAAGTGCTTTTGCGTTAATACCATGTTTCGCTGCTGCTTTTATAAAACGGGCTATTGCATCTTTATCACTTGGCGGTACTTTTTCGTTATGATCAACCAATATCGCCATATCCCAACGGAAACGGCGCTCTACTTTACCAATACGCCATTGCGTTTGGGTAAACTCATTTAGCTTTTCAATAAACGCAGCATATTGTTGCTCGCTTAAAGAGGTTAATGAGCCTTGTTGCAGTAAACCTTGCTGATCGACAAATAAAATAGGCGCTGGGTATTGTTTAAATACCGATTTAGCGGCTTTAGCTTGTTGATCATTTCCCGCGTGACCAAAATAAACAGCACCATCAATATGGCCAATATTTTGTAATGACGCTTGATTGCTTCGAAGCGCGTTAATTGTTTTTACACTCGGTAATACTTGATGCTTGCGCGCCTCAGCAAGTAACGAACAGTAATATCCTTTACTTAAATACTGGCTAGCATCACATA
Organism: Pseudoalteromonas sp. MER144-MNA-CIBAN-0113; assembly: GCF_040308965.1. Lineage (NCBI taxonomy): Bacteria > Pseudomonadati > Pseudomonadota > Gammaproteobacteria > Alteromonadales > Pseudoalteromonadaceae > Pseudoalteromonas > Pseudoalteromonas sp. MER144-MNA-CIBAN-0113. The sequence continues at coordinate 25,136 of NZ_JBEOOG010000009.1, read as the reverse complement.
GATTTATTATGCGGGTTTTTGGTTCGTTGCGTTTTGGGTAGTCTCGCAAATAGGTGTTAAAGGTAATGACATTTTCAAATGAAAGAGCAAGCGTTTGCTCATTGTTATCAACCACAATTAAGGTTTTAAACACGACTTTTCCTAGTTAAGTCAAAATATACAAAGCAGCCTTGCTAATCAGTTAGCTCAGCGAATAAAACAGCAAATAGAAACACCTATCGCACTAAGTGCAGCATTTAGCAAATCACTTAATACGATAGGTGCTTTAACGAATATCTACTATAAACGTTAGCGCTTAAATTGCTTAAGCGACAGGTGATTTATATGCCCTTTTTTAGATGCGCACAAACGAGATATTTTTAGCGTAAAGATAAAAATTTTTGATGAACTTTTTTATTGCTAATTTGTGTTTTAAAATAGCCAAAATTTAATACTAAAAGTGATCATCATGTCTCTTCCCGCTTGTCCTAGATGCCAATGTGAATACGTTTACGAAGACCAACAGCTGCTTATTTGTCCAGAATGTGCCTATGAGTGGAACCCGAATGTTACTAATGACGAAGACGCTATTTTAGTGAAAGACGCAAACGGCACTTTACTTGCTGATGGCGACAAAGTAACCGTAGCTAAAGATTTAAAAATTAAAGGTAGCTCACAAGTTATTAAAATTGGCACCAAGGCCTTAGTAAGACGTGTACTTGATAAAAAAGATCATGAGCTTGACTGTAAAGTAGATGGCATAGGTGAAATGATGGTGACGGCTAAATTTGTTAAAAAAGCCTAAACCCATTGAGATAAACAATTAAATACAGCAATAACCAGTGTAATCTTGGCGTTTTATTACATTAACAAACTGACATCCACTTTAACTGATTGATTTTCAGCTACTTTTAAAAATTTAAAATCTATATTCAGTTCTCATAGTGGTGTGTTAGTTGTCTAATATTACGACTTCTGCTTTGTCAAAGTGTGTTTTTGCGCTTTGCAAAACATCGGCAGTAAACTTTGAGTTTGGCACTGGTATATCAATAACATTGCCACTTTTACAAAATAAAGTAACGGTATTTGACGCTAGCTGTATTTTAATTATCGCCCCTTTAGGAATAAGCTGCATTCTACTTTTATTATTATTGAACCAGTGAGGTTTTTTGCAAAGTAGAACGTTTTCTCCAATATCAGAAAAAACACGCTCAGGCCTAAAAGTTAAGTACTTTATAATTAAAGCCGTGAGTAAAACACCCGTAATTGTGACGGTAAAAATCCCTATCTCCATAATATTCCCTTAAATTTATGTCCTTTATTTAACTGCTTATCCGTTAATGATTATCAGACTCAAGCAAATCTTATAAGTTCACGCTATAAATGCCTTAGTTGTGATTGAGTGAAACCGGCTAACATCGAGTTATAAACACTCCTTAACTAGTTTATTATATTAGCTTATTAGATAACACAGTTAATGTTTCATCGTAAGCGCGTTGATTAAAATTATTCGAATGCGGGTTCATAAAACCATGCAAATAATCAACACACTTAGCGGAAACATTAGGCTTTGTTGCCAACTTAGCCTGAAGTGCTTTCACATCAAAATGTTGCTCATAGTGAGGAAAAATTAACTCTATTTCAAATGCCGGGTTTAGCTCAGTATGGTGCCTAATTTGCGAGCTGTAAAAACAAATGCCCTTAGCTATCGTTTTAATCGCCGGATGTGAAGACATTGACCAAATTGCCGATGCGCCAACACTAAAACCAATCAATATGATGTTACCAGCGAGTGGTTTAATCGCTTTTTGTAAAATAGCGACATACTCATCAAGGCCAATATGCTGACTAAAATACTCATAGGCCTGCTGTTCATTGTAAAATGCCAAATCCACCCCGCCATAGGGATCGACAATAGACTGAGCGTTTAGTTCTTCAGCTAATGCTTTTAAAGCCGCTGTTTTACCAAATATATCACTAACCAAAACTAAGTTCATAAACGGCTCATCTCTAATTTTATTCTATAAGTTTCAGGCAATTATTTAACAAAGAGGCCTACGAGATGCTGCGTCTCAGCGTAAGAGACAAATAAATACTACATTCAAAGCACTTTAACCACATCGTAACTATGTTTTACATCACCGAGTGTTAAACTAACTTCATCATCGACTTGTTTACCTAATAACTGTTGGCCTAATGGTGCACCAGAGGTAAGTACTTGAATAGTTGTGCCTTTAATATCAACGGTTAATCCACCAGCTGCAGGGCCTAAATAAAACCATTTTTGTGTGCCTGCATCATCTTCTAAACACACCAATGAACTGACTGCTATTGTGCCTGTAACGACGTCGTTGTAGATGGCTTCAAATAGTTGTATTTCTTTATAACACTCATTCACCCGATCAGCGTGACCTTGCGCTAAATACGCAGCTTCAAGCCCGAGCGTATCATATTGAGTTTCTGCAATACTTTCTTCGTGGGTCGCGGTATCGTGGGCTGTTTGAGCTGCAATTTTCGCAGTATTAAGCTGCTCTTCTAAGGCAAAACGCAGGTGCTCTGTAACATGGGCTTTATTCATTTGGAAATTCACTAAATACGGTAAAAATAATTTTGCCATTTTATACCAATCTGCTTGGATATGGGACCTATTTTAACGATAAGAAAATTGCTCTATAACTAGGCAAAATTTTTGATATCTAGTTGTTCTAAATGAAAAAATTTTAACAACGTTATAGGGGAATTTAATTCGTTAAATTATTCAAATATTTATGCAGGTTGGTATTAGCATTGTTGCTACACCTAACACTATCCCTTTGCTGTGTAACAACAATGCTGATTTAAGCCTATGGCATATCCATTAATGTCTGCGTTTGCTGATCCACTTGCTTATCGTAGTTTTTAGCACTTAACCCAAGTAGCTCGGGTAATGTTGCAGCAATACAAATGGACGATAACGTGCCTACGACTATTCCTGCAAAAAGAGCAATTGCAAATCCCTGAAGCGGAGCCCCTGCTAACAGCCAAACACTGGCCACCGTTGCGAGCGTAGTCCCGGAGGTAATAAGCGTACGAGTTAAGGTGCTTTTAATAGCACTGTTGATAATACTGCTTGGTTTGAGTGTGATGTTTGTTGGTATGCGCAACAGCTCGCGCACCCTATCTCCAACTATTATTGAGTCATTTAGTGAGTAGCCAATAATCGCCAACAAACTGGCTAAAACAGTTAGGTTAAACTCTATTTGTAACCATGCAAATAAGCCAACCACCAGCACTAAGTCATGAAATAAAGCCACCACAGAGCCTAATGCCAAACGCCATTCAAAACGAACAGCTAAATAAATCATTACCGCGACCATCGCAGCAAATAATGCTAAGCAGCCTTGTTCAAATAGTTCATCACCCACTTGAGAGCCAATATAAGCCGATGATAAAACCTCAGCATTTATAGTTGGGTTTTGGCTAATAGCCGTTTTCCAGTCATCGTTATTGCTTGTATTATTGGGGCCTTGTGTTAGTTGAAAATGATTATTGCCCTGTGCTGTTAGTTCAAATTCACCCTGATGATTTTTTGCAATAAATTGCTCAAGCTGTTTTAGTTCAACACCTTGGCTGGTGGTAAACTCTGTTAAGTATCCACCCGTAAAATCAAGGCCAAAGTTTAGCCCTTTTTGTGCAATGGTGAATACCGACAACAACACAAATATGGCGCTGATCAGCATGCCTGTATAACGTATACGAGACCCTGCCTCACATTTTAAAAAAGAATTAAGCATGCGCGTTTACTCCTGCTTTTTTACCCAGCTTTAAATATAAGCTTTGGCTTAAATATTTCGATACATACACACCAGTAAATACCGATGTGATAAGTCCCAGCGCCAGCGTTATAGCAAAGCCTTTTACAGGGCCATAACCTATGCCATATAAAATAATCGCTGTGATCATCGTGGTAATATTGGCATCTAAAATCGTATTCGCTGCCTGTTTATAGCCCTCTTGTATCGCTTGATATGGAGGGCGTCCTTTGCGGCGCTCTTCTTTTATACGTTCAAATATAATCACGTTAGTATCAACTGCCATTCCTATGGTTAGCACCAAACCTGCAATACCAGGAAGTGTTAAAACCACCCCAGGTAATAATGACATTAACCCCACTAAAGACGTTAAATTTAAAACTAACGCAACATTTGCAATAAGCCCTAAACGACGATACCACAGCGCCATAAAGGCAAGCGTTAACCCCATGCCTAACATTAACGCCGCCAACCCATTGTTAATGTTGTCTTGGCCAAGGCTTGGACCAATAGTTTGTTCATGTACTATGGTCACTGGCGCAGTAAGCGATCCTGCACGAAGTAATAGCGCTAAATCGGCAGCCGCTTGCTGGCTTTGCATATTGGTTATACTAAAGCGTGAGCTTAAATGCTGGGCTATATTCGCCACATTAATGACTTCGCTTTTTTTAACCACTTCACCTTTAGCATTTTGTGAATACTCTGAATAGAGCGTTGCCATCGGCTTGCCTATATTCGCCTTAGAAAACGCCGACATAGCATCGCCACCTTGGCTATCTAGGCTCAGTTGTACTAAAGGTTTACCCCAGTCATCACGGCCAATATTGGCATTATTAATATGCTCACCAGTAAAAATAGGCACAGGGTCGAGCTTAATAGTCCCACCCGATTGCAAATTAAATGTTTGCCCGCCAATCTCTTTAAGTTGATAAAACCCAAGTGACGCGGTAGCACCAATAATACGTTTTGCCTCGGCTGGATCTTGTACGCCGGGTAGCTCAATGCGAATGCGCTGCTTACCTTGGCGCTGTGTAACCGCCTCGGTAATTCCTAACTCTTCAATGCGTGAGCGAAGCGTAGTGAGTGTTTGGCTCATGACTTGTTTATCAAATGCGCTGCGCCCTTGCTCAGAATAACTCACTTTAACGACCTGTAAGTTGCCATGAGTTGATGTGGTTATAGTTAGATTTTCAAAGCGGCTTTTAAGATCGTTAATAACTGAGGTTAGCTTTTCGCCAGCATTCTCAAGCGCACTTATTTCAAAGCCCTGATTACTCTGCTTCGCTTTAACGCCATAGGCTTTTTGCTTAACAATAATAGCTTTTGTTTGTTGATATGCACTGAGTAATTGCTCATCAACCGCTTTTTCTAAATCAACATCAAGTACAAACAATACCCCGCCGTTTAAATCAAGACCCAGCTTTATGGGCGATAAGCCAAACTTTTGTAACCAAATAGGGCTGGTTGCATGTTCAACAATTTTAACCTGTGTGTTTGGAAAGTTTGATTTTAAAGCCGCTTGAGCCTGCGCACTATGTGTAGGCGTATTTAAAAGTACATTAATATTTGCTTGGTTTTGTACCCCTTGGCTGACCTCAAAACCTTGGCTATTTAAAAAGCGTACTATGTTTTCAGTACTTGGTATTGCTTGTGTTTTAACCTCAGGAGCGGCACTAATATGCAACCACGATTTATTCGGGTATAAATTAGGTAAGGCGCTTATTGCCAGTAAAACCAATACAACCAACATGGCTACATAGCTTAATTTAAATTTAGCCATAAATGGCTTTTTTTGTTTTTTAAAACTTAACATCGTTGTTCCTTATTACCGGACACAATCCAGTAACGTACTTATTAGACAGGTCAAAACGCAAAGCGTTAAAACCAATTAAATTAAATAAGGAACTTTAAGCGTGATAGGTAGTTACAGCGGTGTATAACAGGTTAGCGTCTTTCCAGCCGCTCAAGCGCGACTTTTTACATTTAAATACCCTAGTATACCAAGGCTGACTTATAGTAACTGCTTGCGGTCGCAAAAAAATATGCCTACAGCCATTTAGGGCAAAAAACTCATGCACTACATCGTATTCAGGATCCCCCTGCGCACTATGTAGAAATAAAAATGAGTTATTGGCTGTTAGCCTAGGTTGATGCGCAGCAAACTCAGAATGCTTTGAGTTTTTATGCTGTAAATTACCTAGCGACTTTAACGGTGTGGGAGCGTTAGTTAAGTTTTCGACATTAACAACATGGCTATAACTGCTTTGGTTACTGTTTAATTCGTGTTTTACACCCATAGCATGGCTTTGCACACTAAAGAGTGCAGCAAAAAACAAGCAAGTAGCTAAAAAAACGCGAAATTTAAACATCTGTCATTTAAAACTAAAATAAAGGATAGCTAGTATATAAGGGCAGCTAATTAAAATACAATAGCCAACATTAAGCTAATTCATTTATATAAAAACAAATACTGAGATCCTCGATGCGCTCCAGACAAAGTTCAGTAAAACGCCCCGACGCTATGAATTTAAAACAAAGCATTCAAACTCTTTGGCCTTATATCACTAAATTTAAAGGCCGTGTGCTGATTGCCATATTAGCGCTAGTCGGTGCTAAAGGCGCGACATTGCTCATGCCATGGGCTTTAAAAGAAATAATTGATGCGGTTGATAAATCAATTAACCCGCTACTCCTCGTCCCAACCTTATTACTCGTTATGTACGGCGCACTGCGATTTGCCAGCGTGTTTTTAGGTGAAGTACGCGATGCTGTATTTTCTCGAGTCACCGAGCATGCCATGCGTGATATTGGCCTTAAAGTATTTAAACATTTGCACTCGTTAGATTTAGCCTTTCATTTAGACAGGCAAACTGGCGGTATAAGTCGAGATATAGAGCGCGGCACCAGTGGTTTGAGCTTTTTAATGCGCTTTTTAATGTTTAATATTGTGCCCACGTTGTTTGAAATAATGACCGTGGCGATTATTTTTGGCACCTTGTTTTCTATTTGGTTTGCGCTGATCACCCTACTTGCTGTGGCTATTTATATCTTTTTTACGGTGACGGTTACCCAATGGCGAAACCGCTTTATTCGCGAGTCAAATGCTGCCGACAACCAAAGTAACACCCGCGCCATCGACAGCTTATTAAATTACGAAACCGTTAAATACTTTAATAACGAAGAGTATGAAGCTAAAACTTACGATACGTTTTTAGCAACCTGGGAACAAGCACGATTAAAAAACAGACTCTCGTTACTGGCGCTAAATTCAGGGCAAGCACTCATAATTGCCTGTGCAATAACCGCATTAATGTGGCTTGGCGCAAGCGAAGTTGTCACGGGCGAGTTAACGATTGGTGAACTGGTGATGATCAATGCGTATATGATTCAACTCTTTTTACCGCTCAACTTTTTAGGGTTTGTGTATCGCGAAATACGCCGTGCCCTCACCGACCTTGAAAACATGCTCGGCCTGCTTAATACACAACCTAAAGTGGCGGATGCTCATGAGGCTAAAGAATTGGTCATTAAACAAGGTGAAATTAGCTTTGATAAAGTAAGCTTTCACTACGACAGTAAAAGGCCTATTTTAAAAAGCATTAGCTTTAATGTTGCTGCCGGCTCAAAAGTCGCGATTGTGGGTGCAAGTGGTGCAGGAAAAAGCTCATTAGCCCGATTACTGTATCGCTTTTATGAGCTGTCATCAGGCACTATTAGCATAGATAAACAAGCAATTAATACAGTTACTCTTGCAAGCTTGCGTAAAGCCATTGCGATAGTCCCCCAAGATACTGTGCTGTTTAATAGCACCATCCGTGAGAATATTGCCTATGGCAGACCCTCAGCAACTGAAGATGAAATAAATAAAGCAATTAACATGGCGCACTTAACCGACTTTATAAATAGCTTAGACAAAGGCGATAAAACCCTCGTGGGTGAGCGTGGGTTAAAAGTCTCAGGGGGTGAAAAACAACGGATTGCCATTGCCCGTGCTATTTTAAAGCAATCACCCATCTTAATCTTTGATGAAGCAACCTCTGCGCTCGACTCTCATGCAGAGCAAGCTATTTTAAAAGCAATGCGTGAAGTGGCAAATGATCACACCAGTATTGTTATTGCACACCGACTTTCGACCATAACCGATGCAGACTCAATTATTGTTTTAAAAGCTGGTGAAATTATTGAACAAGGCAAACACCAAGAACTACTAAATCAAAACGGTGAATATGCCCGTATGTGGGCATTACAGCAAAAGCAGTCAAAGGCGCAATAAACTAAGCCGCTCAAGAACGATTGAAGTAGTTGAGTGTTTTTTGCTATTTTCGATAGTATTTTATTCATCTTATCGACCGGTACGGTTATTCACCTCAAAAGGTTTGTTTGCAGTGAAGTTATCAATACAATCAAATAGCTATTTTTATAACAAAAATATAACGAATTAAATAACGTGAATTCATAGGGGAAAGTAATGAAAAAAAGTTTAATTGCAGCGGCACTCGCCGCTACATTTATTACCGGCTGTTCAGAGCCACAAACTACAAAAACTGAGCAAGTCGCAGCAGTCGCTGAAAAACCACAAGCAACTGAGCAAGCTGAATTAGGCACATTTGGGGTTGATTTAACTGCCCGCAATGAAGCAGTAAAACCAGGCGATGACTTTTTTATGTATGCCAGCGGTTCATGGTACGACAATTACGAAATGCCAGCAGATAAAACACGCTACGGTGCGTTTTCTGCGTTAGCTGAGCGAAGTGAAGACCGCGTAAAAGAAATTATTGAAGACATTGCAGCGCGTGAAAATTTGAATGCAGAAGAGCAATTAGTTGCTGACTTTTATAATTCGTACATGGATACCGACACGCTTAATAAGCTCGGTGTGACTCCCATTAAGCCATTGCTTAACGATATTAACGCAGTTGCCTCAACTGATGACTTAGCAAAAATCTTTGGCCAGTCATGGCTCACAGGTGTCAGCGCCCCTCTTGGTGGTGGTATGTGGTTTAACCGCTTAGATCCTAATAAATACGAAATGTCGTTAGGTGCTGGTGGTTTAGGCTTACCTGATCGTTCATATTACCTTGAAGATGCAGAGCGTTTTGTAAAAACTCGTGAAGCGTATGTTGCACATATTGCCGACATGCTTAAATTTGCTGGTGTTGAAAATACCACTGAACGTGCACAAGCAATTTTAGCGCTAGAGACAAAAATTGCAGAAGGTCATTGGCCACGTGAAAAACGCCGTAATCGTGACATAACGTTAAACCAAATAAAACGCGACGAGTTAAGTACCCAGTACCCAGGATTTAATTGGGATTTATACTTTGCGCAAACAGGTTACAAAGTACCGCAGCTAAACGTGTCGCAGCCTGAACCTGTAAAGGCCATGATTGATTTAATCAACAACGAAGATATAAGCGTATGGAAAGACTACCTAACATACCATGCAATTAATGGTAACGCTGGGCTGTTGTCAGAAGACATATTTAACACCAGCTTTGCTTTCTTTGGTAAAGAGTTAAATGGTCAGCAGGAGCCTCGTCCGCGCTGGAAACGTGCGATCAGCCAAATGTCAGGCACTAGTTCACTAGGCTTTGCGATTGGTAAAATTTATGTAGATCGTTATTTCCCTGAGTCATCAAAGCAACAAATGTCTGAGCTGGTTGAAAACTTACGCACAGCCCTTGGCGAGCGTATTGATAACCTAGATTGGATGGGCGCAGAAACAAAAGTGAATGCGCGTGCAAAATTAGCGGCGTTTGTGCCAAAAATTGGTTACCCAGATGAATGGCAATCTTACGAAGGCTTAAGCATTAGCAAAAATGATTTAATGGCTAATATAAAAAATATGCGTGAGTTTTTCCAAGCCGATAGCGTTGAAAAAGAGCTTAAGCAAACCGACCGTAATCGTTGGGGCATGACACCACAACGTGTAAATGCTTATTACAATAGCTCATTTAATGAAATTGTATTCCCTGCCGCTATATTACAACCGCCGTTTTTCGATCCAAATGCAGATCCTGCGGTGAACTACGGTGGTATTGGTGCCGTGATTGGCCACGAAATGGGCCATGGCTTTGATGACCAAGGATCAAAATCAGATGCTAACGGCATACAACGTAACTGGTGGACTGACGAAGACCGTGCTGCTTTTGATGCTAAAGCCGACAAATTGGCGGCTCAGTACAGCAAATACGAACCAATTCCAGGTAACTTTGTAAATGGCCGTAATAGCTTAGGTGAAAATATTGGTGATGTAGGTGGTCTAGCCATGGCTTATCATGCCTACAAACTAAGCCTAAATGGTAAAGAAGCCCCTGTGATTGATGGTGTAACCGGCGATCAACGTTTCTTCTTAGCGTGGGCACAAGTATGGAAAGAAAAACGTACTGAGCAAAGCATGTTAAACCAATTACGTGGCGGTACGCATGCGCCAGGTCGCTTTAGAGCACAAGCTCCTCGTAACCACGACGCTTGGTACAAAGCATTTGATGTAAAACCAGGTGATGAGTTGTACTTACCAGAAGACGAACGTGTTCGTATTTGGTAATCCCCTGACAATCCTTGATTGATTGTAAGGTATTAAACAACCCGCTTCGGCGGGTTGTTTTATTTTCCATCCATAATAACTGTTCCCCCCGTTACTTAGTAATCAATCTCAATACTTACTAGCCCTGCCCCGCATTTACCTTTAGAATATGGGCTTGCAAATTTTTTCAATTATTTATACATATTAAGGCGAAACGCAGATGGGAAGAGCTTACCAAAACAAAAAAGATTCAATGGCTAAAACTGCGGGTGCTAAAACTAAAGTTTATTCAAAATACGGTAAAGAAATTTATATTTGTGCTAAAAACGGCGGTATTGATCCAGACGGTAACCTAGCACTGCGTCGTTTAATTGAACGCGCTAAAAAAGACCAAGTACCGGCTCACGTAATTGAACGCGCCATTGATAAAGCTAAAGGCGGCGGCGGTGAAGACTATGCAGCTACGCGCTACGAAGGTTACGGCCCAGGTAATTGCATGATTATTGTTGACTGTTTAACCGACAACAACAAACGTACTTTTGCTGATGTACGTGTATGTTTTACTAAAGCAAATGCTAAAATTGGCGCACAAAACTCGGTATCACACTTATTTGATCACCTTGCTATTTTTGTATTTGACGGTGACGACGATGAAACCGTACTTGAAGCGCTAATGATGGCTGACGTTGATGTAACCGATGTAGAAGTAGAAAACGGTAAAGTGACCGTATTTGCTCCACACACTGAATACAACAATACGCGTACCGCACTTGAAGAAATGGGTGTGACAGAATTTGACGAAGACTTAATTGCCTTTGTACCCCAAGTAGAAGCCCCTATTGAAGGCGAAGATGTAGAAGTGATGGAACGCTTTTTAGCCATGCTTGAAGATTGTGACGACGTACAAAACGTGTACCACAACGCACAATTTTAAGCGTTAAAGCTTAATCGTGTTTAAAGGCCAACTTAGTTGGCCTTTTTGTTGATTTTAAAATGGATTATTAATTTTGAATACCCTTTCACAACTTCGCAGCGGCCAATTACATGGTGCAAAACACCTACAATTAGTTGAAGCGCTAAGCCACTTTCCAGAGGAAATTTTTACCCTCGCGGATACCCTTGAAGTCTTGGATTTATCTAATAATAACTTATCTGATTTACCTGATGAATTTGCCTGCTTAACAAAATTAAAACGACTGTTTTTATCGTTTAATCAGTTTAAACATATACCTAAAATACTTGCTAAGTGTCCTGCTTTGATCATGGTTGCATTTAAAGGTAATTACATCACTGAATTTGCAGATCACTGCCTGCCTAAAGCGATTGAATGGCTTATTCTTACAGATAATAAAATAGCTAAGCTGCCTGCAACATTTGGCCAATACACTGCGCTTAAAAAGCTGGCATTGGCAGGTAATCAGCTCAGTGAGCTACCAATAAGCATGGCAAACTGCCATAACCTGGAACTAATTAGGCTCTCTGCAAATCAGTTAACTCAAATTGATGATTGGCTATTTGAACTACCAAAGCTGACTTGGCTTGCATTTGCAGGTAATTGCTTTAATAAATCACAGTGCCTTACCCAATCAAATTTAGCCAATAAACCACTGAGTGACTACTCGCTCAGTAAAGTAATAGGCCAAGGCGCATCAGGGATTATCCATCTTGCTTATTCAACGAATAAAGAGCCGGTTGCTGTTAAGTTATTTAAAGGGAGTATTACAAGCGATGGTTATCCGCTGGATGAAGTTAATTGCTGCTTGCAAGCGCTTGAGCATCCAAACTTAATTAAAGTACTGGCTTACATTGAACAACAGCAACAGCTTGGTTTAGTGATGGAGTTAATTGATACAAGCTTTACAAATCTTGGTTTACCGCCGAGCCTTGATACCTGTACTCGAGATACATTTGAAAGCGATTGCCACTACTCTACTCAAGTAATTTATGCCATAGCGCAGCAAATGGTTAGCACTGTGGCCCACTTGCACCAGCACAATATAAGCCATGGTGATATATATGCGCACAATACCATGGTTGACCCGCACGCGCGTGTGCTGTTTGGGGACTTTGGCGCAGCCACTGATCTTACTATGCTCAGTGACTATCAACGTCAACAAATGCAGTTAATAGAAGTGCGTGCTTTGGGGTGTTTAATCGAGGATTTACTCACAACCTGCCAAGAGCAAAGCGCTGAAGTCATGCACTTAAAACATATTGCGCAGCAATGCATGAGCGAAAATATCGCACAGCGGCCAACACTTAGCGCATTAGCTGACTTTTTATAGTGGTTATGCGGCCATTAATATTATGGCCGCAAGCTAGAATGAACACTATTTTTGTTTTTTAAACGGGTAAATTTGTTGCTTTAGCATACCTACAGGCATGTAATCACCCACAACCCCATATTCTTTAGGCCACTCTGCTTGCCCTTTTACTGCAGAGCCAAACAAGTAATCTAAAAACGAAAAATGGGCTGCATAATTTCTATCAATTGCGGCTTTATCGGATGCGTGATGCCAATGATGAAACTGCGGTGTAACCATAAAATACTTTAACCACCCAAATTTTACATTCACGTTAGCATGATTAAATACCGCTTGAAAACCAACAATAATTACATATAAGCTGATTATTTGCTGTGAAAACCCCAGCACAAATATAGGGGTTAACACTAAACTACGGGTGATCAGTATTTCTAAAATATGCTGACGAGAGCCTGCTAACCAATCCATTTCTTTGGCACTGTGATGCACACCATGAAATCGCCACATAAATGGCACTTCGTGATACGCACGATGCGTCCAATACTGCATTAAATCAGCCACCAAAATAATTAAAAATAGCTGAAGTATAAACGGCATTTGCGCTATGTAAGCTTGCAGTGTGCTCGACACCGCCCAACCAAACCCATAATGAACAAAATGATTAGTAACCAGTAATACAAAGCCCACTATTAAGTGATTAACAAAGAAGTGGTTTAAATCCCCGCGCCATTCACTACGAAGTATTTTTTGCTCTTTTCGATGCGGAAGCAGTTTTTCAATTAAAATAAAAATTAAGGTAGAGCCTAGTAAGTCTAATATAAACCAATCTAAGCCAATATAAGGAGTGTTATCTGCAAAGTCATTCACTTCAACATTCGGGCCACCAAAGCTAATGGCCAGTATAATAAAAAACCACGCAGTGGCACCCAAACGCTTATTCGTATTTCGTACAAAATTAAGTAAACCCAGGCTTCCTGAAATAATAAGAGCTACAAACATAAGTTGACGTAAAAACTCAACGCTATAACTTTTACGCAATTCTGGAGTCGTTAAATATTCCGGAAAGTGGAATGCAAGCACTCCTAAGCAACTTAATATTGCCAAAAAGCAAGCAATATAACCGCTGATATTACCCTCACCGATTTGCAGATGGCTAGTACGAAATATTTTTTTAGTGACGTGTTTTAGCATTATTTCCCTTAATATAATATGCAGTCCCTATTCTAGTGCGCATATTCTAGCAAACTTTGGGCTAACTAAAACACAAAAAAAGCCACGCAGTGCGTGGCTTGGCTGGATAAAGTAAAATTTAACTACACGGAAAAATTATAAATAAGCACCCAGCGCTTTAACTTGATCTAACATGCGGTTTGAGAAACCCCATTCGTTGTCGTACCACGCCATTACTTTAACTAATTTACCATCAGCACGTGTTTGCGTTGCATCAAAAATAGATGAGGCTGGATTATGATTAAAGTCGATAGAAACAAGCGGCAGCTCGTTGTACTCTAAAATACCTTTCATTGGCCCTTCTGAGGCTGCTTTAACCACTTGGTTAATTTCTTCAATGCTTGTGTCACGTTTAGCAATAAACGTTAAATCAACTAACGACACATTAATTGTAGGTACACGTACCGCCATGCCATCTAATTTACCTGCCAGCTCAGGCAATACTAAACCAACCGCTTTTGCAGCGCCCGTTTTAGTTGGGATCATAGATTGAGTTGCACTGCGCGCGCGGTATAAATCTGGGTGGTATACGTCAGATAAATTTTGATCGTTGGTGTAAGCATGAATAGTAGTCATGCTACCTTGTTCAATTCCTACTGTATCGTTAATTGCTTTAGCAACAGGCGCTAAACAATTGGTTGTACACGACGCGTTTGAGATGATATTGCTATCGGCATTAATTACATCGCTGTTTACACCATGAACTACCGTTGCATCCATATCTGTACCAGGAGCCGAAACCACTACTTTTTTCGCGCCCGCTTCAATATGCTTATTAGCTGCTTCGCGAGAAGTAAATAACCCTGTACATTCAAGTACGATATCAACGTTTAGTTCTTTCCACGGTAAATTAGCAGGGTCACGCTCTTGCGTTAGCGTGATCACATCATCGCCAATTAACATAGTGTTGTCTTTAAGTGTTACTTGCTGTGAAAAACGACCATGTACTGAGTCAAACTGAGTCAGATGAGCATTTACATTGGCTGGGGCTAAATCGTTAATAGCCACAATTTTAATTTCATTATTTTGCGCTGATTCATACAGTGCACGTAATACATTACGGCCAATTCGGCCGTAGCCATTAATTGCTACCTTAATCATTTTTGACTCCTATTAACTTCACATGCTTGGCGAGCAAGCGTTTCAATAGCTTGCCAGTCTTTATTTTCAATAAGTTGCTTATCTAACATCCACGTACCACCTACACAAATAACATTGTTAAGTGCTAAGTAATCAGGTGCGGTTGCTAAACTAATGCCACCGGTTGGACAAAAAGTAATATCAGGTAATGGGCCGCCAATAGATTTAAGCATGGCAGCACCGCCTGCAGCTTCTGCAGGAAAAAACTTTAAGAACTTAAAACCATGAGCAGCTAAGTTCATCACTTCGCTTGGGGTCGCTGCACCGGGTAAAAAAGGAATACTTGACTCTTTTGCCAGCGCTAATAACTCATCGCTAACACCTGGGCTCACCATAAAGTCAGCACCCGCTTCTACTGATGCGTTAAAGCTTGCTTTATCAACCACAGTACCAGTGCCTACATAAGCCTCTGGTACTTCAGCTTTCATTAACTTTACAGCTTGTGCAGCAATTGGTGTACGTAGTGTAATTTCAAGTGCTTTTAAGCCACCGTTGTACAACGCTCTTGCAAGTGGTGCGGCATCTTCTAGTTTTTCGATTACCACCACTGGCACAACCGGTGCCGATGCTAAGATTTTTTCAATACTCATTACTTGTTCCTCATTACCCAACATGGCTAATTATTATTCAAGTCCAAAAGCACTTGCACCTAAATCGGCACTGCTTACGATATTTCTAAATCCAGTAAATAATTCACGACCTGTACCAAATGTTTGGCTTGCTTGGCTAATTTGCGGCTCTCGCTGTGCAAGTTCTTCATCGCTAACATGCAGTTTTAAAATACCATTTGGCGCATCTAGAGTAACAATATCGCCTTCATGAATTTTAGCAATAATCCCACCTTCAACCGCTTCAGGTGCTAAATGGATTGCCGCTGGTACTTTGCCTGATGCGCCCGACATACGACCGTCGGTAACAATAGCCACTTTAAAGCCCTGATCTTGTAATGTTGCCATTACCGGTGTGAGCTTATGAAGCTCAGGCATGCCTTTGGCTTTTGGCCCTTGCTCTTTAAGTACAGCAATAAAATCTTGGTTAAGTTCGCCACGGCTGTAGGCATCTTGTAACTCACCTTGTGAGCTAAATACTTTAGCCGGTGCCGACACCACTTGATGAGACTCTGCAACCGCAGAAACTTTAATAACCGCTTTACCTAAGTTACCCGTTAGTAGCTGTAAACCACCTTGCTTACTAAATGGGTTACTTACTGGACGAAGTACTTCTTCATCATGTGAGTTTTCTGGACACGCGACCCATTTAACTTTACTTGGGCCATTCGCATCACTCATAATTAAGTTGTCGTCTTTATCGAGTAGTGGCTCACACATGTAAGGTGCAAGGCCTTCGCCTAAAATAGTGGTTACGTCTGTATGTAGGTAGCCAGCACTGGCTAATTCACGCATTAAGAAGCCCATACCACCGGCTGCTTGGAAATGGTTCACATCTGCTGAGCCATTAGGGTAAATACGCGTCAGTAATGGTACAACCGCTGATAAATCAGACATGTCTTTCCAAGTAACCTGAATACCAGCCGCTTTTGCAATCGCCACAATGTGGATTGCATGATTGGTTGAGCCACCAGTTGATAGCAAACCAACGAGGCCATTAATAATGGTTTTTTCGCTGATTACATCTGCTAAACACGGACCATCTTTGTTTTCTGTGAGTTGCTTGAGCATGGTTTCAACTGCATTACCCGTTAAGCCATCACGCAATTCTGTGTATGGATTAATAAACGAGCTACCTGGTAAGTGTAAGCCCATTATTTCCATCAGCATTTGATTTGAGTTAGCGGTACCATAAAACGTACAGGTACCCGCACTGTGGTAAGAAGCGCTTTCAGCTTCTAGTAGCTCTTCACGAGATACCAGTCCTTGTGCAAACTTTTGACGAACACGTGCTTTGTCTTTGTTTGGAATACCTGACTGCATTGGCCCTGCTGGTAAAAAATACACAGGTAAGTGACCAAATGATAAAGCACCAATTAATAGGCCTGGGACGATTTTGTCACATACGCCTAAACAAAACACACCATCAAACACGTCATGCGATAACGAAACCGCAGTAGACATAGCAATAACGTCACGAGAAAAAAGCGATAGCTCCATGCCATCACGCCCTTGCGTAACACCATCACACATCGCAGGTACACCGCCAGCAACTTGCGCGGTCGCGTCAAATTTAGTGGCAATGCTTTTAATTAAATCTGGGTATTCTTTGTAAGGCACATGCGCAGATAACATGTCGTTATATGAATTGATAATTGCAAGGTTTGGCACCTCATCTGCTTTTAAACGCGCTTTGTCATCGCTGCTGCACGCAGCCATAACATGGGCAATATTGCCACAGCCTAAACCAGCACGAACTCTTGTTTGTTTTTTTGCGTGCGAAATACGATCTAAATAGGCTTGACGGGTTTGTTTACTGCGCTCAATAACGCGTTCTGTGACTTCTTGAATTCGAGGGTGCAACATAATTTTACTCATCTCTATTCGTTAGAGGATAAAGGCTCAGTAACAATTATAGACTCCACGAAAATAACTGTACTGAGCATCTTTGACTTACCCGTTCAAAGGTACGCTACCAGGGAGCCTCTCACAACAACCCTGACACCGGTGTCAGGGTATTAACGCACGACAATGACACCGGTGTCAACCCTGAGTAATAAAAATAGTCATTTTTTTTAACATGTGCAATAAATAAACGTGAATTTTTAGTGAAATATTAGCGGCAACTAATGAAGGTTAAAAATGCAGATAAAAAAAGCCCGAGTAAGCGTCACTCATACTCGGGCTACTGTGAAAAAGCGGTTTTATTTTACGGCTGCGGTTGACTCTCGCGTGATTAATTTTGCTTCTAAAATCACCTTATAAGGCGACTCTTGCGGCTCAATAATATGGGTAATTAACTGGGTAACAGCTTGTTTGGTCATTTCTTCTACGGGTTGAGCTATAGTCGTTAGCCCAGGCCAAATATGACGCGCTATTGGTGCATTATCAAACCCAGCGATAGAAATATCATCTGGTACACGCAAGTTACGCTGTGTGGCTAATTTAAGCACGGCGGCTGCCATGTAATCATTCGATGCAAATACAGCAGTAGGTCGTGGCGATAAATCTAAAATACTACGCGCACTGTCTACCCCTGAGTGATAACTAAAGTTACCCTCTTCAACTAAGCGTTCATTAAATTCAATACCATGGCTTGCTAATGCGCGCCTGTAGCCTTTAAAACGCTGCTGTGTAGCACTGTGATCTGGGTGACCTTTAATAAACGCGATAGACGTATGCCCTAGGTTTATTAAATGTTCGGTAATTTCAAATGCGCCCTGCTCGTCATTACTGGTAACAGAAATAGAGTCATCTTCTAAAATAGCAGAAGCCACTCGAGCATAAGGAATCTTTTTCGACTTTAAAAAGTCAACCAGTTCTGAAAAATCACAAAATGGTGGCGTAAGTACTAAACCATCAAGGCGTGATGACTGTAATAGCTGCTCTATATTATTAATAAGTGCATCACCTCTGAGCTCACAAGGGTGAATCAGCAAGTTATAGTTGTTTTCTTGGCAAGCAGCTAATGCGCCTGTTTGCACTCGAGTAATATAACTTTTACTTGGGTTATCGTATAAACAACCAATAATAAAACTACGGTTTTGTGCAAGCCCTCGAGCTATAGGATTAGGTGTGTAATCAAGCTCTTTAAATACCGCTAATACTTTCTCGCGGGTAGCCGCGCTCACATTTGGTTCGTTATTCAGTACGCGCGATACCGTTTTTTTAGATACACCGGCATAACTAGCAACGCTATTTATAGTGACTTTTTTCATCTATTTATTTCCAAATGTATGCAACGTAATTAAACCTGTTGACTCGTATGCAAACACGCGGCAGCACCAATTAAAGGAATGTTGTCTTGTGTTACTAATGTGACCGGAATTTGACCTGTATATTGCGACATTATGCCCTTTTGTGAAAAGCGCTCAATGAAGCGGCTTTCCAGTAAACGAGCCTGCATTCTTGGTAATATGCCACCGCCAATATAAAGGCCACCAAGAGCACCATAAGCAAGCGCTAAGTCGCCTGCTACACTGCCAATCCAATCACAAAACTGATTAAGCGTTGCCTCACATACTTCACATTCACCGCTGTTGGCTAAGCTACTAATTTGTGCAGCGTCTAAATTCTTTGCAGCCACCCCTTTAACTGCAGCCATTGCTTTGTACAAATGAGCAATGCCTGGGCCAGAAAACACCGTTTCTACCGATACATGAGGGTGGTCTTTCTTAAGTGCTTGAATAAGCTGAGCGTCAAGTTCATTTACCGCCGCTAGAGAAATATGACCACCTTCTGAACTCATTACCGCACACGAATGTGCAGTTCTTACTAAACACGCTGCACCAAAGCCTGTACCTGGGCCCATTACACCAATATTTGCTGTGTCGTCTGCTTGGCCAGGTTTAACGGTTACGTTTTGAGAAGGGTCTAAATACGGTGCTGCGTAGGCAAAAGCAGCAAAGTCATTTATAACGCTTAATTGAGCAAGGCCAAAGTGGTGTTTAAAATCATTAACGCTAAAGTGCCAACCTAAATTAGTTAAATGAACTTGCCCTGCATTTATAGGGCCTGCTACTGCAAGGCATGCGCGTTTAGGGGTTATATGAGACACTGTTGATAAGAAGTACTCGGTAGCACTTTCGAGCGATCCATAGTTAGCACTGGGAAAAGTATGATTATGCTCAATGGTAAATTGATTACTTGATTCGTCGAACCCAGTGATCAACGCAAAACGAGCATTTGTACCGCCAATATCGGCAACCAGAATAGGATCAAAGTGTGTGCTAGAGTGTAAACCCATAGTGTTATCTCTTTTGTTTAAGTAATGAGTACTTATTATTTTAATGGGGTATCATTGATACTTATTTACTTTGAGCTATCACCTCAAAGCAGCTATCACTGTAAAAAAATGCTACCTTTAATAATAAAGGTAGCTAATACGTTTTGACAACAAAATGATAAAACGCCCTTATTGTGACACCGGTGTCATGAAAAAATCAATAAAAAAATGCCTTTATTGACAAATAAGCTTGAAAAAAATCACTAATAAACGAGAATATCCCCTTATTGTCCTCTTAAGTAAGTAATCGTGATGAAAGGTAAAGCCACCTCGTTTGATATAGCCCATTATGCTGGGGTGTCTCAATCTACAGTTTCCCGTGCTTTACGAAATAGTCCACTTGTAAATGACGAAACACGAAGACGTGTTCACGATATTGCTAAAAAACTTAATTACAAAGTAGACAAAAACGCCAGTAACCTTCGCACTCAACAAAGCAGTACCCTAGCATTGCTGTTGTTTGAAGACCCGACCTCAGATGAATCACAAATCAACCCGTTTTTTTTAGCCATGCTGGGCAGTATTACCCGTGCCTGCGCAAAAGAAGGTTATGATCTACTTGTTTCATTTCAGTCGGCCAGCGCTGATTGGCAAGCAGACTACGAAGACAGCCACCGAGCAGATGGCATCATTTTATTAGGCTATGGCGACTACATTGATTTTCAACCAAAATTTAATACCTTGCTTGAACAAAACACCAAATTTGTTTGTTGGGGAGCAAGCGTTGATAACCGCCCTGATTTAACCATAAGTTGCGATAATTATGGCGGTGGTAAACTTGCCGCTGAGCATTTACTGGCGCATAACCGAACTGATTGCGCATTTATTGGTGATGCATCTGATCACAGCCCTGAGTTTTTTGCCCGTTTTAATGGCTTTAAAGACGAACTGCAGCAAAACGGTGTCACCTTAAATGATCGTAAAATTGCCAATGCAATTTCTACCGAAGAATCTGGCTACCATGCAACTCGCTCTTTAATTGCTAATAACATTACTTTTAATGCACTTTTTGCTGCCAGCGATTTGATTGCCATAGGCGCAATACGCGCGCTAAAAGAAGCCAATATTAACGTGCCAAAAGATGTAGCCGTAATCGGCTTTGATAATATTTCTATTGCCAGTTACATTAATCCTCCGCTCACAACCATAGAGCAAAACACCACTATAGCGGGGCAAATGTTAGTTGAAAACTTACTTAAATTAATTCGTGGTGAGCAAGTACAAAGTACCCTGCTGCCACCGCGTTTAATTGCGCGTGGCTCAAGTTAACTCATTGCGTGAGGCCACCCTTTAAAAAGTAGCTAAATCCCCCTCCTCTTACCCTTATATTTATTTGGGCTTTATTGGCTTAATTACAGTCATTTGTCCTTGCTGTTTTTACCAGCAAACCAAAAGTGTTCTTTAGATTAACAGCCTATTCACACCTTGCTATAACATTAGTTTTTTTAATCCGAAAGTGGCTGTTTTTAATGTGATTTTTCACTCGTCAATGCACTATTTTATCTCTACAATCGCACTTTAATTTTTGCTCTTAAAAGTTTAAGTGACTATTTCATGCTACTCACTATTGTTTACATCATCGGAATTACAGCAGAAGCCATGACCGGTGCACTCAGCGCTGGGCGCAGAAACATGGATTGGTTTGGGGTTATGCTAGTAGCCAGTGCCACAGCGATTGGGGGTGGCAGCGTACGCGATATTTTACTTGGCAATTACCCGTTAACGTGGGTAAAGCATCCTGAATATTTACTGATCACATGCGTGGCGGGTATTGTTACAACTTGGCTAGCAAAATGGGTGGTTAAATTTAAAGGCATATTTATGCGTTTAGATGCCTTAGGGCTTGCCGCATTTAGTATTATTGGCTGCCAAGTTGGGCTTAATATGGGTTTGCACTATGGTATTTGTGCGGTCGCTGCTATAGTTACCGGCGTATTTGGTGGATTATTGCGTGATTTAATTTGTCGCCAAGCACCACTGGTATTACACCATGAACTTTACGCAAGTGTAGCGCTTATTGTTGCTTGTTTATACTTAGCACTGCACCACTACAACATTGATGACAATATCAGCGTGGTTGCAAGTTTAGTGGTAGGTTATTTAATTCGAATGGCATCGGTACGCTTTAAATGTCGTTTGCCTACATTTAGTTTGTTAGAAACAGCTAATTTGAAAAATGAGCAATAAAGGCAGGGGTTAATTCTCCTCTGCCCTAGCGCTTTTAAAGAGCCCTATTACTTTGCGGGCTAATAAACTGGCCACAAAAAATAACCCCAAAGCAAAACACAGTATACTCAAAGGCAAAAATAAGCTTTCATGCAATACACCGTTATTATCAACGTATTGATAATAACTATTCTCTACAAGCATAAAAATAGCGCCTGTCAGTAAAAAGCAAAAACCAAGCATCAATGTTTTATTAGTAAGTAAGTGCATAGTATGACCCGTGGTGACCCATATAAAATAGTGTTTTATCTTTGTATCATCACACAATAATTGAGAGTGACTGAACAGGGTATTAAGTTACCCTTGCATACGCATGACATCGGGGCTATTAGCTGTTAAGCGATGCATTTAGACATATAGTAAAATCGGTCGTCTTCTTTATCTATAATAAATCCCGTTCGAGCATAAAGCGGGTACGCAGGACTCATTTTAAAAACACGCAACCTAATTTTCTCAACACCTTCAATCACTGCCAAACGCTCGCATTCATTAATTGCAGCACCGCCAATACCTTTATTTTGAAATGCTGCATCTATTTGTAAATCACGAATGTAACAGCCACTTTCATCAAAGGCTAAACGCATTACACCCACTACATCGCCATTTAACAAAATATCCCAATTTTCAAGGTCTACTATTTGTTCATATATTTTATGTTGCTGCCAATCAACGCCGTAATGCTCATAGTGTGTGCGCATGTTGGTGTAGGTTAACAATGCCGATGCCATTAAATTGGCTGTGGGCTGATAAGTAATTGTCATAAACATCCATTAGAAGCGGCTCAAATTTCGAGTATATTATTTAGATTACGCTTATTAAACAATTTGATTTAAAAACAAAATATCATTTTCATATGTTAAAACTAAATAGTTTTACAGGCTGTTTTATTTTTAAAGTATTTATTAAGCAGTAAAGATTGCAATAAGCTTGTACCACTTGATGTTGCCCAATATAAGCCAATAGCAGAGGGAAAGTTTATTAAAGTGACAACACAAATTACAGCAGGAATAATAAATAATAAGGTACTGGTTTGCTCAGCACTTCCTGGCATCATCGCCATAGAAAAACAAGTCATTAAACCGACTAACAATGCAAGTGCAATATCGGGTTTTGCTATGCTCGCAATCCAAGCAAATTTACTATTAAATACGATTTGTTGAAGAGCTTGAAACGTACCAAAGCCAAACACCCCTTGACCTGCCATATTAAACACACTCTTTTTATCAATAAATTTAATGTTGTGCTTTTTATATAGCGCCATTGTCGATTGGGCTATTTGACTGGGTTGATCTTTATATTTGTTTTTTATGCTATCTAGCTCAGGTTTTAGTGCAGCAATTGCTTTTTTATTTCTAACCATATTAGCCATAGCGACAAGGTTAATCGGCATTAAAACTAATCGTCCAATAACGGTAAACAAAATAATAGCAGCCGCTTGGCTTACGCCCACTTCTTGGGTAAAAAAGGTGATTGATTGCACAATAAAATCAGTAAATAAATTCCAAATTTCCATTTTAGTTTTCCTTTTAATATTATGTATTAAAAGTAACCACCGCGACATATTATGTCAAGATATTTGTTGATAACTATTTTTCTACTGATGGAGTCTTCAATAGTATTTATACAATAAGACTATTTTTTATAAGTTTGAGAACTGATTGATCAGCCAATCCAGCTCCTAAAGCTTTATAAACACCTGCTGACTTTAAGGTGCAAAGATTTTATTTGTCTTCGGTTAAACATTTAAAGTATTTTAATAATGATGTTTTAAGTGTTGTGTTATGACTTGTTAATTTGAGACTTATAATTTAGTACTTTACACGTCAAATGTTTTACATCGTTGTACGTAGTACAGAAATTAAATTGGTGAGCTACATAATGTAATGTTGCTATGTATCTAACTTCCCCCCTTCCATAGTAATAAGTAAATCAACTTTGTGAGTTAACATTAAAATCTAAGCTTTTCGACTAGCTCTGTTAAGTTGTAAATATTGATTTATAGCTTGATCCAAAATCAAGTGCCTATCAAACAAAATGAGGGCTACTTAATTGTATTTTAACTATTCTTCTTAAGAAATCACAAAGTACTTCTTTCATCTGAGGCTCTTTAATGCAATCAATTGACTCAAAAGCATAAAATTACTAATCTTTGCCTTCGGTTTATTAACTAAAATTTAAAGCCTTAACCGTAATTAATCGTTTAAAACTGTACATTTTGAGTTTTGTAAAAATTAAATTCTTGAAAAATTGCTTAGATTAAAACTGAGAGCATTTAATATATAACTTTTAAGCATTTCAATATGCCCCACTAATTAACTAGCAACATAATTACAACCCTGTAAAAAATAATATTTCACTATTGTAATAATAGGGACATATGTTAATAAAAAAACG
Organism: Pseudoalteromonas sp. MER144-MNA-CIBAN-0113; assembly: GCF_040308965.1. Lineage (NCBI taxonomy): Bacteria > Pseudomonadati > Pseudomonadota > Gammaproteobacteria > Alteromonadales > Pseudoalteromonadaceae > Pseudoalteromonas > Pseudoalteromonas sp. MER144-MNA-CIBAN-0113. The sequence goes on along the minus strand of NZ_JBEOOG010000009.1, from coordinate 693 downwards.
TTTACATAAATGTTTATTAATTGTAAATTAGTTTTTGGCTTCATTAATAAAATGTAAACTTGAAAAATATAAAAACAATACTTAGGGAAATTCAATATGTTTAAAACCAAAACCTTATCAAATGCAATAAGATATTCTTTATTGCTTGGTTCTGTTGCAATAGCACCCAGCGTGTTTGCGCAAGATGAAAAAAAATCTGACGTAGAATTAGAAGAAGAAGCGCCAGAAAGAATTGTAGTAACTGGTTCACGAATAAGAAAAGCTGAGTTTTCTAATGCATCTCCAATTCAAATCATAAACGGTGATTTATCGCGTGAAATGGGACTGTTTGATGCGGGCTCAATGTTACAATCAACTAGCCAAGCAGCAGGTACGCAAATTGATAACACATTCGGCGGGTTTGTATTAGACAATGGTCCAGGTGCCGCAACTATAGGTTTTCGTGGCTTAGGTGCTGAAAGAACTCTCGTTTTAATTAACGGACGTCGTATGGCTCCTGCTGGTGTGGGTGGTGCTCCAACATCACCTGATCTAAATTTAATACCAGGCGTTATGGTTGAACGAGTTGAAAACTTATTTGACGGCGCCTCTACTGTATATGGTTCTGATGCCGTAGCCACGGCTAGCGCATTTTAATCCCAGATTCTAACAGGGTTGAGCGATAATCATCGTCTAGCCCTGCCATTTTCTTTT
>NZ_JBEOOG010000008.1:0-82973 GCF_040308965.1 Pseudoalteromonas sp. MER144-MNA-CIBAN-0113 | reverse complement strand
AACTAAATGTATAGATTAATAGATCATAAGCAGAACATACTTAGACCAAAAGGTGATCAGAGTTTTCACACAGTCTGGGCACTCAGCCGACAGTCAATATAGATGGTTTAACTTACAGTACAAATCAGTTATTTATATCGCTAACGGGTAAATTGGGCTGTTTCTGGTAAATTCATTATTTTTGTCGGATGGCGTGGCTCCGCCACTTATCCGACCTACACCAAAATGTAGGTTGGTTAAGCCGAAGGCGCCACCCAACAGGCTTTCAAATTCACTTTTTATCCGAACGGCACAAAGCTGACATTGCTACAAATATACTACATATTGTTGATATAGAAACAAAAAAAGAACATAACTCATTGATTTAATTGGTAGCCCCTGCAAATGTCGAATTACAATCATAAGACATTGATTTTAGATGACTTACAAAATATAAAATGAGCAAAGTGTAACTACCAGTGTAACTAAACCTTTTTCTCTACCAGAAACAGCACATCTAAAATAAAATTAGCCCTAAACAAGTTGAGTTGAATATAGATATAAATAAAGCTATCGTTGGGATTAATAATATTTTAATTTTATTATCGAATAGAAAATTTGGAAGTATTTAAAAAGGAAGTTTAAATGTCAGAAGATTTCATAAAAATAACTGGAAGCCTAATTATATCTAACATAATTATTTTTACAGCTTATTCAATGACTCATACCAGCTCAAATGATTTTGTACTTATACTTGGATTTATTTTAGGCCAAATGATCTCAGTGGTATTTGTCTCAGCGCTTGTAACTCTGGTTCCATTAATTTTAAAAAAAGACTGTAAGGCTGGAGTGTTCTCGGTAACGTGTATAATAATTTCATTTATGTCCGCATTAGGTCAGATATACTCAAATCACTATGACGATAGAAGTAGTATTACACTAAAGACTCCAGATGCTGAAATCATTAGCCCTTTAATGGCTAAAGTAGAAGGGAAAGCTAAAATAGACGGAAATACATTTAAAGGCTCGATCTACAATGGCTCAGATAAGTACTTGATAAAAGAAATTATAATTACTATCAACCATAAAAATGGAACCAGCCGAGACTATAAAATCAATCACTTCCCACCAATAGCACAAAAGCTAGCATCATCTAAGAACTATTTCGCAGATGAACCCTTACCTACATTAAGTGGTATAAAATATAGTATTCCACCTTTAGACTCCGGCTCTTTTTCAATAACAACCTTTGATACAACCTCGAAAAACTATGATTCATGGTACATAGAGTCTGTAAAAGTAGAGGTGAAATAATCAACGCATTATTAATTTTTTTAAACACAACTAAGTATATTGAAGCTAAGTAGCAACACTAAAAAGTAAACATTATTTAACGTTGGGAGCATAACAAATTTATAACGTGTTCAGCCGTTTAGTGTAGCCAATCAAAAGCCTGTAAAAATAGCCAGTATTGACTGGTTAAAGCATCTACGCCGATAATAATCCTCTGTGATGGTGAACCACTTAACGGCAATTGAGGCCGGACGAGTCGTACCAAAGCAGGTTTGTGAGGGGTTGCGGTCTGCGTAACCTCTCACCTTCCATAACCAAGAGTACAACTCGTAAATTCAAGCCCTCATTTGTTCCGCTTTAAATCACTATCAAAGAAAAAACAAAGACTTAAAAATTCAATTGTTCCGCTATTTGTTCCGCACTGTTCCGCTAATTCGGCGAAAAAAAAGCTATAACCCCCTTAGAACCAAACCACTTTAAAACTCATTAGCCCTAGGCTTTATCCTACTAGCACCGTAATTTTTAGCCTGAGTAGCTTTGTAGCCCTTCCCACGCGCTTTAGCTAAATAAGATATACGGTAAATAGCCTCTTGCTGTGACTCCAAGCAATCGCGCTTCATGATGTAATAACAATTTTTTGGTACATAAGCCGAACCGTTAAGCTCGCCCCATATCTGCAAAACCTTCTTGGTTATGCTGTTTGGATAGTTAACTTTTGACGCATCAAGCATAAGCGCATAGTGGTAATGTTGCCGTTTTGCCCTCTCAAGCTCTCTACACCACACAAAACCAATACGACTAACCCCATACTGAGCCTTAACCCATTTAAACAGCCTACGGTTAAATACAGTGATGATTTTGTTATCTGGCGTGTACGACTCCATACGCAAATCAAAACGAATTAACATCACACGGCTATGGTTGCTCAGCATGACCTCAATTTGGTCTAGCATAGCTCGCATAGGCTTAACCATTAAGCCACTTTTCCCAGCGTTCACCCACCAGCCTTTATCACCGTGGACAAAAATGTGTTCATACCCTTTATCATTGTTATTTATGGTTAGTTGGTTAGTCATTCATGAGCCGTAGATATTATTAAATACCCAGTTAATTGTTAGTAGCTACTATCCATAGCTATAACGCCTCTACTGGGGCGCATCTTCAAAAATAGCCTTTTTTCGAGGGTAAAAAACCGACTTTGAGTGTTCATATTGTTTCACCAACAAAAAGCCATAAACGACAAAGCACACAGCGATAGTATTCGCTTACATAAAAATACTGGTACATAGGTTTTTTAGGCTATTTTCTTAGGTGGGTTTCCCTTGGCCACGATCACTACCAAGGGATAATTCAAAGTTGATTTAATATGCTGGTGGCACATATTTCTATTAAGCGGCCTGTTCATCAGAACGAGTAGACATTTTGCCTAATTCTTTTATGGCATCTTCAAATAAACTTTCCACCAGCCAAATTACATTACTCAGATGATCCCCAAGTAATCCACCAAACCCCTCACTATTACGCAAAGCGTCCAGCACCGTTTTAGCCTGAATTAATAGCTGCTCAAACTTCAATTGCTCTCTTGGGATTTCACCAAAATACATGTCAACACTATCCGACAACACTTCCCCTACGCGATCACTAACTGTCCAAAGTAAGTTTGACAATGTGACTTCTGTCATTGATTTATAACCATCATTAGCAATAATAAACACTGTTAGGCTATGTACCTGACTTACTACCCTGTCAAGATAGTCAAAGTTATCCGCCGAAATGCTAGCATCATATTTCATATTGTTTGTAGTCATCGTCCTGTTCCTTTTAATTAAATTTTTAATAGCCAGTAATGGCAATACTTTAGTAATTACTTATGACAAACGATTAAAAGGCGCCAACAACTCCGCCTCTTGCTCCTTCGTCAATGCGCCAGCGTCACGCCTTGCTCGGCTCGCATTAATCTCTTTCAAAATAGCCGCTGCTATTTCTGGTGATGAAAAGCCATACCTAAGGTGAGTACCTATACCGTCTGGGTTCTCGTCACTCACTCGCGTGAATTTAAAGTCATACAGGCGCTCAAGCTCTGTAAAGTAGTTCCTACCACTGGATAGGCCAATGTTACGCAAAATATCGTTTTCTGTAGCGCCTACAGGATGCTGCAAAATATAAATAAAAGCGCGTTCTTTCTTAGGCTGCTTATTAGACTTTTTTGGACTATCATCATTAGCTGCTAAATTGGTTTGGGTGGCGGCTTTTTTGCCGCTGCCCCCTTTCATTAGGCCGCCTCCTCGTCATGCTCCACACAAGGTAGACTCTCCATCCAAGCCTTAATTTCGCTTTCAAGCCAACCTACTGAACGAGCGCCTAAGTCGCGTCTAGCAGGAAACAGCCCTAACTTTTCTTTACGCCAAATTGTAGGGCGGCTCATACCAGTAATTTTTACCACTTCGCGTTGCTTTAAAATTCTGTCAATCATAACGTTTCACCTTGTAATAATTTGAAATAAACAAACAGTTCAAGGTGGATATTAAGAGGTTAAAAATAAACTTCCTGTCAGCTAACGTTAGCTAACGGTTAGCTAATTTAATGCTCTGATATTTAATAATTAAATTTCAATTTTTCTTTTTAATTACGCCTCTAACAAGTCTAATCATCTTTTCATTACTTAAAGGAACGTCTTTAATTCTTCCTGTCTCCTTATCAACTCCACAACCATCAGGCCAATGAACTTTATGGTTTAAGGTAAAAGCCTCTACTACTTTTGAAGCCATAACTACGCCACCTTTCAGGCACTCATTATAATTGTGTGCTAACTCGTATAGGGCCGCCTCTAGTATCTGATTACGAATATCCTGATTCCTTTTTGCCGCATTAGGTCGTTTAACAACCTCTGAATTCACTTTATCAACCGATACAACCTGATCACGCTTTAACAAAAACACATTAATATCAGGAAATATTATATCTGGATGCGGCTCAGCATCTTTTAGGTTAAGCATGTTGGATTTATGTGTTTCATGGCTATATAGCGTCCATATTTGCCCGTCTAATGAGGCAACCTTACCAATCCCCCCCATTGGCAGATCAATACCTCTCTCGCTCAACTCATCATCACCCTCACCATAAAATAGAGCTTTTTTAAAGCGATCTAAGTGATAACTTCCTTCGTCCAAAGGAACTTTAAAAGTGCCCTCTAGCCTATAAAGCTCATCCTCTGAGAAATATGAACATTCATAATCATATGATTGCTTGACCTGTTGCTTAGACGCTCCCCCGGCGTCGCTGATAAAAGACTTTTCAATAAGCTCATTTGGTATATACCTGACCTGTTTCCCATCATCTACCCGAGTGTAGTAAGTATCTTTAACAGCTGAAAAAACTAGGCTTTGTAACTCACCGATCGAATTACTATCCCAACTTTTTTTTGCTAAGTTATCAATGTCTTTAAAAGCATCCTTTCCCTGTCCATCCTCTAAAAGGCGAAGTAAATCATCTAACGGGTTGTAAGCTTGCGGCAGTGGACTATATGGAAAACTCCGCTTTCCACGCTTGCCGTTTAGCTCGATATATAAATCAACATCACCATTCAAATAAAGGTCGATTAATTTAATCGCTTTTACATTTATATCTGTTTCTTTATTAGAGGCAATCAAAGCCAAAGCAGTGTTAAAAGTTATAAATTCATCCATTAGCTAATCCTTAAACTACTTTCAAATGCTGGCTGCCAGTGACTGAGTAATCACCCTTGCTAGCCGCTTCAATATGATCAGACCACCAGCACATCATTTTACGTCTGCGCTCTAAGTAGTCGGTTCGGTTGTAGGCTGCGCGTACTTGGTTTTTATCAACGTGCGCTAGTGCTGCCTCAATTAAATCGGAGTCAAAACCTTGGGCGTTTAACGTGGTACTGGCTAGTGCGCGTAAGCCGTGGGCTGTTTGCTTGCCTTGTAATCCCATACGCCTGAGCGCTGCGCCTAGCGTTTCTCTGCTTAGGTGGGTACGTGGGTTATTATCAGAAGGGAATATAAAATCACGGTGTCCGCTAATAGGCTTTAAATACTCCAGCAGTGATAACACTTGCGGGGTTAAGGGGATCGCTTGCGGCTTGCGCTTTTTCATGCGTTCAGCGGGTATATTCCACACTCGATTATCAAAATCAATTTCACTCCATGCCGCCCCTGCCGCCTCTGCTGGCCTAGCCATTGTATGAAGCTGCCACTCAAACAAGCATTTAGTAATAAGCTTTAAACGCGCACTGTTAACGGTTGCTAATAGCATAGGTAATTGCTCAGGGGTCACGGTAGGCATATTGGTATGTTTAACAGTACCAAACGCTTTGCCGATACTATGAAGGTGGTTAGCTGGCATACGCCCAGTATTCACAGCATAGTCCATCACCTCATTAATACGCTGACATAAGCGGCCTAACATATCGAGCTTATTAGCGGCCTCTAATGGCCTTAACGTTTCAATGGTTAGCTGTGCGGATAGCTTGCTTATAGGCACTTTCCCTAGTGCGGGGTAAACATGTAACTCAAACCCCCTACGGATATTAAAAGAGTGCCGCTGACTTACCTTAGCCGTTTTAAGGTTTAGCCATTCAGTTGCTACCGCCTCAAACGTGTTCTTTGCCTCAGTTGCTTTAGTGCTTTGAATTTCTTCCCTGTATTCTTTAGGGTCAATATCATTAGCAAGTAACGCCCTTGCCTCATCACGCTTTTTTCTAGCGGCTGCTAAGGTTATCGCTGGGTAAACGCCAAAGCTTATCTGCGCCCGTTTTTTTATATGCGGACGGTAGTAATTAAACAGCCAAGTTTTAGAGCCGTTCTTTTTTATCCGTAAGCCAAGCCCACCACCATCAGATAACAGGTATTCGCTTGCTTTTGGTTTCGCATTTTTTATCTGCGTATCGTTTAAAGGGGTCGTTGCTCTTGGCATGTTTCACTCCATTATCGAATAGGTAGCCAAACCTTGAAATGGGATACTAAAATCAAGATCCGCATTCTTCCTTTAGTTTTCATCTGCTTAATGAAATTTAAGCAGTTTTAGTTACACCAAAATCAACAAACCGATTCGGTGTAACTAGCAGTGTAACTAAAAATATGAAATGTAGCGATACCAAATTTTACAACCTGAAACATGAGAGAGTTATTTACAGTGGGATATATGGCGATTTTAAATTTATTGCTGCGGTATTTTTATGTATGAAACGTGTAAATGGTAGCCCCTGCAGGAATCGAACCTGCAACTGCCCCTTAGGAGGGGGCCGTTATATCCATTTAACTAAGAGGCCACATCAAGCTTACAGCTTACAGCTTACAGCTTACAGCTTACAGCTTACAGCTTACAGCTTACAGCTTACAGCTTACAAAAATTATAACGGCATCTGGTTTTTTATATCAAGCATCAAATTAAGTTAATTGCTTGATAAATATATATCTTCTTTATTTAATACGTAAAGCGGTATAAATGTTCGGCTGCTGGCTGCTAAGCGTTTGCTTTGAATATCAATAACGCGTGCGTTTATTTCTACGCCGTCCTCTCTATAAATAAGGGTGCCTGACAATACATGGCTGGCTATACTGGTACCTGCAAGTTTGCGAGTGTTTCGTGTAAAGGCAAAATCGCCTTGCTTATTTACGGTAATTAAATTGGCTGTTTTAAAATCAACGGCGCTATAACCAAACTTTTGTAGCTGATGTATAAAGGTTTCTGATAACTGATTACCTAACTGGCTTGTTGTAGTTAAACTTGCGTCTAAATCAACGAACGAAGTCACCGCAATCGCTGCATCTTGCGGGGCTACTTGCATGGTGTCGGTTAAATCAAGTGCCATTTGCTCAACGTAATTAACTAAGCTTTTGTGGTGCTTGTTTGGGTTAAATTGCGTTGTATCAGCATATTGCTCTTGCTCGTCATTGCGCTGCATTTGCGCCATGATTTGGTTAAAATCAAGATTACTTACCACTGTTTGTTCAGGCTCAGCCTTAGCGGGTTCAGCCATGCTAGATTCACCAAGTAAATTACAGCCTGAAAGTAATAATGAAAATGCAATTATGCTAATTAAAGCTGAGCGCTTAGCTAAGTTAGCCATGATAAACCTCACTTACTCGCTTGTTTTAGCATGATGCCATCAGCACTGTTACTGCTATTTAACGCATCAATAACTGATTGTGGAATAAAGCCCTGTGCAGAGCCTACAACCGCTTTACTCGCTAAACCAACAATACGTGCGTTTACTAATATGCCGCCTTGGTGGTTTACTAGCGTGCCGGCTAATACGTAACTAAAGTTTTGTTCTTGGTTAAGCTCTAAGTAGTCGCGACTAAAAACAAAATCGCCTCCAGGGGTTACGCGCATATAATCGGTGGTTTTAAAATCAATGACCGGCACACCAAAATTATGCAGCTCATGCATAAAGCTCTCTGCGATTTGGTTACCCACTAAGTCAGCATTATTGTAGTCACGGTCTAAAAAAACAAAGCTTGATACTGCCAATGGCGTTTTAGTATTTACGTACTGTAAATTTTCAGCCATGTCTTGCATGATCCCACGCACATAGTGATTAATATTTTTGCGTGTTGGCGTGTTAACTTGTTTGTTTTTATTCATCACTGCGGCTTTATTTTGATACAGCGAGTCGCTTTGTGTAGGTGCGGCTACAGGGCGTTGCTCAAAAAACATAGGCGCATCGTCGGTAATTTGTGTGTCACTATGGTTTGTCATTTGTGAACAACCAAAGCCCAGTGGCAAACATAAAGTTAATAGTAGGCGTTTCATGTGTGCTCCTAATTAATATTCACTGCGGTAAATATAGTCACCGCGCTGCTGTATTTTTTCATTGCTCCACATCACATTGATGGGAATTTCAGTGCTGCCGGCAGATACAACTTGATTAGTTTGCATATTTACCATGCGAGCATTAACAATATAAGCATGTTCTTGACGGGTTAAAGTACCGGTGATCACAAAGTCAATAATCTGACGCTGCTTTAAGTTACTGGTACTACGGCTTAACACTGAGTCAGCCCTTGCTGATAAGTTAAGCTGGTTTTCAAGCCGGTATTCAACTGTGTTGTACCCTAACTGAGTAAATTGGGTTATTAAGCTTTCTTGAACTTGCTGACTAAGCCCTGTTCCCTGCCCTTGGGCAATTTGCGAATCCAAAGCATTGGCTAAATAAAAGCTGCTGACCGCGATTGAAGCGGTGCTTTTAAAAGGCTCTTTGATATGGCTAAGCTGGGCACTCAAGCTATTTACGTACTGATTGAGCGTATAGGGTGCCATGACCGCTTTAGGCGCATCAGTGCTTATACTTGGCTTTGGCTGGGGTGTTAAGCTACAGCCCGCTAAATTTAATAATAGTAAGGGTAACAAAAGGCGCATAGTTGCCATCCTCTAAAAACATAATAGTTACAAAGCAATTATTATGCCTAATACCCTAGATGCATATTTATTTTAATGGTTGTTGGGTGTAATGGCTCACAATGCAGTTGATTTGGCGCTGTTTAAGTTTATCGCAATCAGCAGCGGCATTGGCTTGATTTTGATAAGCTCCAAGCTTTAAACGGTAGTAAGTCATGCCACTCACGTTAATAGTTTCTACATTCGCCACATATTCACCCTGAAATAACGAAGATGCGCTGGCTTTTATTTGATTTAAACTTTGGCTAAGTCGCTCTTTGTCGGTAACGGCTGCAACTTGTAAGGCAAATAAGGCTTTAACGGCTTGTTTTTCATCAGCTGTATTCGCTGCTACTTTAGCTTTTTTTGCAACTTTTGTGGGTGCTACCGTTTCAGCCGAAGCTTTAGCTGTTGATACTGCAGGCGTATTTGTTGGTGCAGAGCCTTGTTTTGCCACCGCATTTAATTGGCTTATTAATAGCTTTAAGTCTTGTTCAATCACTAATAAACGCTCAACACCTGCTTTGGCTGCTTGCCACTGCTGAGACGATGCTTTTAGCTGCGCCAACTCTTCCTCAGAAAGATTGGCACTCGCTTGCATTGGGTGAGGAGATTCTGCAGTTTTGGTGGTGCTGCATCCTGATATAAAAAGAGCAGCAATACAGGCAATTAGTATTGAGTAGCGTTTATATAAATTAGCATGTTGCATGGTTAAACCTTATTGTTATTAGTGGCTAATAAGTTGCGCTTGGACTTGGCAGTTTAAGCCTTTTACTTTTAATTCTGCACATACTTGTTCAAGTTCCCCTTGCGCAGACTCGGCATATGCGACAGCTAAAATATACCGTTTTTGTTTTTCATCTTTAATATAAAAAGCATCACGCTTTGATTGTTCATTTAAATGACGTTTAATTAATTGATAATACGCTTTCATAATCGGTAATGATGAAAACCCACCCGCATTTGCAATATACGCTGGAGTTTGTGTTTTTTCTTTCAGCTCAAAGTCAACGCCCATTACCACTTCACCTTGTGCTGGTAATTTAACCACCACCTGTTGCGTATCTTTTAAGGATTTACGTTGCTTAAACTCATCATCTATAACCGCTTTATATTCGCCAGGGCGTAAATCGGTAAACAAATAATAGCCATCATAGGCAGCTTGCGTTTGCGCCACTTGCTTACCTTGTTTATCGAGTAATTTTACGGTAGCAAAAGGCTGTACTTCACTACTGCCTTGCCCATCTTGTTTGTAAACAGTTCCCTCCAATTCACTACTGTGATTAAGCGGTATTTCCATATATTCAACAAAACCGGCACGCGGTGTAATTGAAAAGCCATCGTTGGCGGCAACTAAAAAAGGCTCGCTAATACTACCTGGTTCAATCACTATGTCGGTTGTTAAGTTAGCCGGCATACCTTTAAGTATCGCTAAACCATTTTCGTTAGTTACAGCTCGGCGATAATTTTGAACTCCTTTTACCTTAACGCCTTCAATTCCCTTTTCCCCATCATCTTGAATATTGTTATTATTTGAATCAAGAAAAACTCGAACCATTAAAGTCCCTGAATTTACGAGGCTTCTTTTACTTAAAAAGTACTCGTCAGTGTTCGTATCAAAACCGATACTAAAGCGACTAAATAAACCTAGTCGCCAATTATCATCGTCATCGTAGCTCATTGTGCTATTTAAGCTAAAACTATCGCTTTGCCAATTTAGACCCAACTCCATAGAAACTAAATCGTTTATACGGGAGTTTCTTAGTGTGAATTCAGATTGCAAATTCTGAGATAAATTACGGCTTAATTCTGCTTGGTAACCCAGTATAGTCGAACCAGAGTCTGCGCTGTAGTCAACACTAAAACGAGTGTATGTTTTACCAAATCGATGTTGAAGACGCATACTGCCAAGTGTTGTTGCATCATCTAAAGAATCAAATTTTCGCCAAATTAAATTGTTACTAACAACGGTACCACCTAAATTATACGATAAGGTATTATCAACACTTAAATATGAGTCACTAAATTCTCTGTTGTTATAGGCGAGCGTATTTTGATAGCTCAAGCTTCCAAATGATTCATCAAATAACTTTCCTGCCGTGTATAGTTGATAACTTTCAGTTTTCGCTGTATCTGTATCACCAACTATTTTTTCATTGTTTTGAGACAGGCTTAAACGTACCGATTGACCAACTAATTCACCTCTAGCTGCGACCTCTAGCTTATCTTCATCGTTATTATTTTTTTCATAATCTAGATTAAGTAATACCTTATCAAATATACTCAGGTTTGAACCAAAGGCATAATTGTTAACATTATCACCCGAATTGCTATTTAATATTGATGTACCAGCATAAACCGATAAATAATCAGTTAATCCCGTTTCATAACGACCCGCTAGCTGCCAACCTTTGCCTTGTGTCGAATAAAGTGACTGATTGAATAACTGCTCACCTTGCTCAGTAATTGACAACTCATAAAACGATTCATCTGCTGACAAACTATTACCATCTATAAAATATTGCTCTGTTTTTCGCTCTACTTGTCCTTGTGGACCATAAAAAATCAGCTCAAAATTATTAGCGCCAAATAATAAATCAATGTCTTCAAATAAATAGCGCCCATCAGCTAAGCTAAACTGCTGCGCTAGCAGTACATCATTTCTATATAACTCAACATCCCACCCTGGTTGAATGGCACCCGTTAAGTTAATTTGATTACTATTAACCTGTTTAAAAAGTGGTTTGTTATCAACTTTTACTCCTCTGGCGTAACTACCATTAAATCGTTTACCGACTTGAGTTGCTAATACATCTCCAAATTGAACCGTTGTCGCATTTAAAGGACCTAATAGGCGTGCATCTTTACTTTGACGACTAAATGATAATCTTGAATCAGATAGTAAATCTTGTTTTCGCCCTGCAAAAAAATACTGAGTATTAAAATAGGCCAAGTCATTTGATCCTAATACAGAGTACCCTATCGCTGAATCCGTATTACTCTTAGTTGCACTAAGCTGCACATCAGCAAGAGGCGATGAAATTGCGCTGTATGGACTGGCCTTCCAAGGTAATATTGCTTGACGTGACTCTCTATTCGTTACAGTTTCTCGCTGCTCTCTTTCGCGTTTTAATTCTATAGGCAATTTGGTGGGGGAGCTTACATTTAGCTCAAGTGCTGAATATTCAATATCAATATCTAACGAAAACCACTGCGCTAACAAGTTACTATCAACAAACATATCGCCGTTCTCAGCATAAGCTTGTTGGCTGTTAAATGAATATCTAGCGCCGTTAATTTGTGCTGTATTTGTATTTAGGTCTAGATAAAACTGATTATCTTCACGAATAAACCAGCCTTGAGCAATAAGGTCATCGCTATTTATATCGATAGCAAAATCCAGGCTTTCTGAAAAACTTAATAAATCGATTAATACACCGGTTTTACTTTTCACCCCGAGCATTTCACCCAGGTAATTTTTTTTCACGAACGATGAAAAAAATAATAACTCCCCTTCGGGGATGCCCTCACCTTGCTGCACATTAAGCTCAGGCTCTGTTCTTTCATTTAAAGCTTGTTCAGTGTTGTATTGCTGCCATTTTTTATCTATTTTTTTTATGCTAGCAAAAATGGCCTGAGCATCAGGCTCTGCTGCTAATAATGGATCAATTGATAAAAAAATGATCAGCAACCACTTTAAGCGCTTAAAGTAATACATCGCCTATTTCAAATTACCGATAATTGCATTATTAATTGGCGCAACCTTTTCACTAAAAATAGTATCGCGATATTCTTTAAGCCCTGTATAAATGACGCGAACTTCGCCATTTTTCGGGATATTTTGATCTGCAAAAATTGGGATCGTCGCCGTTGTTCTTTTGAGCTCAGGGTAAATACTAAAATCGTTTAACATGGCGATCTTTTTCTCTGTTTCCGTTCCTTTTTGCTTAAAGAAAACTTCTAGCTTGCCAAAAGAGCTAAAGCCACCCTCTCGCTTAATTTCAATCTCAAGCGCCTTTTTTTCTGGGCTGTGTATAAGCTGTAAATTGCTAATATTAACATCAGGTTTTTCACCGCCTTTTCGCAAAATAACAGGAATAGTGTAGCTTAAAAGTAAGTTTACCTTAATACCTAGCCTCTGTTGCTGACTTTGAGTTTCATTAGGAAGTGCTTTAAAGGCTAGATGAGAGCGGTACTCCTGCTCTATTAAACCTTTTGGCTTTCGAATAGCAAGCTTAACAATCTGCCTTTCTCCTGGTGCTAATCTAACTTGCGATGGGCTAATCCTAACCATATTTTTAAGTGAAGATGAACTTTCTTGATCAGCCGCTAAATTAGCATACCCTCCGCCAGCTAGTGCGACTTTATCCTGCCACTCCAATCTATAAGTTTTAGATTCATTAGAGTTATTAACAACAATGACTTTAGCAACACGTTGACGTTCATCAAAATTGATTCTTGTTGGAGAAATGAGTAAGTTTGCATAAGAATGAAAGCTAATTAAAATAAAGCTTACTAAGATAAAAAAAGTTTTTATTATTGTCATTTAATCAACATCTCTAGTTGTCTAATAATTTAGTGTCACTTCAATTGTAGTATCAAAGATGCCATCTTTATATGTATTTCCGTCACCAGAGGTACTTAATTGCCCTCCAACTCTTAATAAAGCCGTTCCTGTGGTATCGGTTGTAATGGTCGCATTGTATATAAGTTGATTTAAAATCAGTGATGCACCACCGAAAATGTTATTTAAAGGTTGGTCGTTTATAAAGTCACTCACATTCACTTGAATACGAGCTGGATACCCTTCGAGCAACAATTCAGCTGCATGGCCTTTTTCAAGTAAATATATCTTATTGGTTAAGGTATTTGTATTACTAGGCAACAAAGTTATAGAGCTAACACTTTGATTATCACTGATAACAATTTTACCAAAGTTCAATTGCTCAAGTGGTGTTACCTGCGCGTACGAGCCTGAAGTTAAGAAGGCTGCAAATATGAATAAAATTAATTTCATAAAACAGCCTGCTTTGTAATAAAGCAGGCTTTGCTCATTAATAGTTTAATTCTAATGTGAATGAACCACTGTAAGTGCCATCAATGTAGTCACTAGTAGGTGTAGTGGCATCTGTCGTTAATGTTGCACCAACATTAAATGTCGCTTCACCATTTGCGTCTACCTGAATGGCAGTTGTCGCTGCACTGTTAGGCGTCGCGCCAGTTAACACATAATACGTTGGAGTTCCCAAAGTAAATGCTGCAGTACCCGCAGGTGCTGCATCAGGTGAAATAGCACTTTCTGGCGGATTCGTAATGGTTAGTGAACCGAAAGGAGACACGCCAGAAACAGAAAAAGAGGCTGGTGCACCTGGTACTAAAATTGCGATTTCAGCATCTGCAATCGATGTAGAAGCCGTTGTAGGTGAGGTTGCTGGGTTTGCAGCTAAAACAAGGGTAGCTGTTTCAGTTGTTGCTAAATCAGCTGAAGCACGAATTGTTCCAAAATCTAGTGCCGAATCGTTAGTCAAGGTAAAAGCATTTTGAACTGTAACACCTGCTTGAAACGAAACTGATTCAGCTGCAGCACCGAAAGAAAGAACTGCCATTGACGCAGCTAATGCTGCTTTAGTAAATATTTTGTTCATAGTTTTCCCTTAGATATAAGTTGTTAACCTTTTGTTCAGGTTAATTTAAGTATCGGCCAAAATCACTAAAAAGTTAGAAAATATTTACTTTATTTTGATTTATAATAACAGGATGCAAAAATAAGCGAAAAAAACCTTAAACATCCTCTGAAAATGCCGCTAAGGTACATTTATTACCCATCCTATAAAAAAATAAACACAGCTGCGCTGCTTGCTGTTGATTTTTCAAAGGGCCTGCTACAACACTATAAAAGGTAGTGGATTCTTTTTGTTGCTCATTAATGCGGTATTTTAAAATACTGTTTAACTGAGGGTACTGCTCTTTTAGTCGCTGCACTTGTCTTTTGGCTCCGTTAGAAATTAAATAACGTCCAATTTGCACACCGTAAATTGCTTCGTTTGTACTGGTAGTATTTTCAGCTAGAGCGGTTTCTGATGAGGGTTGTAACGATTGCTTAGAGCCATACTCAACACGTTTAACTTTCTCTTTCATCGGCTCTGGTACGGTATCAATATCTGTTTGTGCAGAAAGCGCTTGAATCAATAACGATAAGTCTTCTTCCATGGTGCTTAAGCGCGCTATTTGCTCTTTGTTGTTATCCCATTGCTCTAGGTAAGGCTTTATATCTTTTTCACGCACAAGCTTATCACTTTGTGGATCGGTGGACATTAGCTGGTTGCTGCAACCAGCTAATGCGAATGGTATTAATAATGTTATTAAATGAAGTTTCACTTTAGGCACCCATTACAAAAGACTAGCTATCTAAAGCTATTATGCAATAAAAGCGCCAAGTAATACTGTTTTATAACCTGATTGGTCCGTCAGTGTAGTTACTCACAAAACAGTCAACTTTATAAAATTTAAATACCTCGCAATCATCCTCTGCACTTTTAAAGTTAAAATACTCACCTAATTTTAGTCGATAATAGGTTTTGTTATTAACCTTTGCTTTTTCAATATTTGTCGTGATTTTGTCCTTAAACAAAGGCGCTGCTTTTTTGTTAATTTTCTTCCATTGCTTAACAACACTTTCTTCTGAATCGAGTGACGCAACTTGCAATGCAAATACTTTTTTGTTGGTATCAACCATTGCCACTTTTGTTAGCTTCGATGTTTGAGGGAATACTTTTTTCTTCACAATTGAGTTCGTTGCTTTCACAGGCAAACTAACAGCGCGCTTACTGTAGCTTTTTGAAGGGGCTGTAATCATTTTTGTAGGCACGCTAGCATAGCGACTACTGTGTCGCTGATTGTATGGAGCGTCCCCTTTAGAGGATTTTGCGTAGCGATTACTATACCTTTGCCTTGGTCGTTTAACTTTATCTGACGTGCTTGCGTAGTTATTACCATACCTGAGGTTTGGCGATGTATTAGCCTTAATTGATGAGCGAGCATAACGATTGCTAACAGCCTGATTAGATTGCGCTATTGCTTTACTGTTAATAATATCCAGGTTATCAACTAAATATGTGAGCTCACGTTCTAACTTTAATAGCCGCTCTATGCCAGAGCGTGCTTGCTGCCATTGCAAGGCGGCATCTTTTAGTTGAGCAAGCTCAAGTGCAGTGATAGTTACATATTCAGGTGAATCTTTAACTTGTTCATTTAATGATGTTTTATCAGGCGATATCGTACAACCAGTACTTAATAACAACAGTAATACGACTAATAGATATCGGTGATACTTTTTGCTGTATTCACACATTGATTGTTTCTCTTTCAATAGTTTAGACCGCTCAATTAAGTCAATTTTCAATTGAATCAATAAAGCACGTTAACAACAAAACAACTTGGGTTAACATAAAGATTACAACACAATGTTAAATATGTCTGTATAGCTGCAAAAATAGTGATAATTTAAAATACTAAAAAAGCTATTTTACAATCAAAAAAAGCGCCATATAGGCGCTTCTAATAATGATAAGTTTATTTAAATTAACGTTTTAATAAACGTTTTAAGCTCACCGGCGAATTCATCACGACGAAGAGCAAATTCAATGGTTGCTTTTAAATAACCAATTTTACTGCCACAATCATGGCTTCGGCCTTTCATTGCGTAGGCATCTACTTTTTCATCTTGCATAAGCATGGCTATTGCATCTGTTAGCTGAATTTCATCACCAGCACCTTGAGGGGTTTTAGCCAGTAATGGCCAAATATTTTTACTCAACACGTAACGACCAACCACAGCAAGGTTTGAAGGTGCCTCGTCAACGGGTGGTTTTTCTACCATGCTTTGAATGGGTGAGCTTTCACCTTGGTTTAACTCAACATCACCTAAATCCACAACACCAAATTTATCTACGTCATCTTTAGGGACTGGCTCAACCATAATTTGACTGTGTTTAGTTTGCTCAAAGCGAGTAATCATTTCAGCTAAGTTGTCTTTTGTTAGGTCACTTTCTACATCATCAATAATAACGTCGGGTAAAATAACCACAAAAGGTTCATTGCCAATAATAGGGGCGGCACAGTTAATAGCATGGCCTAGGCCTTTTGCTTCACCTTGACGTACATGAATAATGGTCACATCTTTAGGGCAAATAGACTGTATTTCGGCAAGTAATTGCCGCTTTACACGTTTCTCTAACGTTGCCTCTAGTTCAAAGCTGGTATCAAAATGGTTTTCAATCGAGTTTTTACTCGAATGCGTTACTAGCACTATCTCTTTAATACCAGCGGCAACCGCTTCGCTAACAACGTATTGAATGAGTGGACGGTCTACAACGGGCAGCATTTCTTTTGGAATTGCTTTAGTTGCCGGTAACATACGTGTTCCAAGGCCGGCTACGGGGATCACTGCTTTCATTATGCTCTCCTTATTTTTTAAACTGAAAATGGGTATTGAATAGCCTCGTGGCATTGATAACCAACCACCTCAAAATCATCACGTGTTACCCATGTTTCTATATCTTCGAGTGACTTAATCTCTGGATTAATTTTTAATTGAGGAGAAGCAAATGGCTCGCGCTTTAATTGCACATCTCGCATTAAATCTAGCTGATTTTCGTAAATGTGGGCATTGGTGATTTTATGATATGCCTTACCTGCTTTGTGGCCAGTAATTTGTGCAACCAGTGCCAATAAAACAAAACATTGAATTTGATTAAAGTTTAGCCCTAGTGGTACATCACAACTTCGTTGGTACGAGGTTAAATACAGGGTATCGCCTAGTAATGAAAAGGTATGTGTATGCATGCATGGGCGCAAGCAGCCAAGTTCAAACTCACCTGGGTTGTAAAAGGTAATAATTTCGCCGCGATCATCAATGCCATTTTTTAAATTATTGATGACCTTTGCAAGTTGATCCAGTGTTGAACCATCAGGGCGTTGCCAGCCTCGTCCTTGCACGCCATAAACGCGCCCCATATCATCCTCACCTTTACGATTAGGATTATTAAGCCAGGCACTATTTTCATTGGCGTTAGCATCCCAGGTTTTACAGCCTATATTACGAAACTGCTCAGCACTGTCATAGCCTCTTAAATAACCTAACAATTCAGCAATAGCCGCTTTGTAATAGCTTTTTCGCGTGGTGATCATTGGGAACTGATTATTAGCCACATCGTATTCTAAATCAGCGTTTATAACCGTTAAACAACGTGTACCGGTACGCTTGTTTTCAACCCATTGTCCTTGGTCAACAATGCGCTGACATAATTCTAAATATTGTTTCATCTAACTTCTTCTTTTAAGCTTTTGCCGCTGTTTTTGACTGTGGTTGTTTATAGGCCCAAATAAGTAAGCCTAGCCCGCCAATGATCATAGGTAACGATAGAATTTGCCCCATTGAAATGAAGTCGGCAAATAACCCCAATTGCGCATCGGGTTGGCGAAAATACTCAATACCAAACCTAAATACGCCGTAACCCAGTAAAAACAAACCCGACACACTTCCCGCAGGACGCGGACGCTTAATAAACCACAATAATATGACAAACAATACTAGACCTTCAAAAAAAGCTTCGTAAAGTTGTGATGGGTGGCGTGCAAGCGGGCCTCCAGTTGGAAATACCATTGCCCACGGAACATCAGTGGTACGCCCCCATAATTCGCCGTTAATAAAGTTACCTATACGCCCGGCAAGTAAACCAACTGGCACTAAAGGCGCTACAAAGTCACCGACTTGCAATAAGGACTTTTTACGCTTGTAAGCAAAAATAGCAATCGCAGTGATCACCCCAAGTGTGCCGCCATGAAATGACATGCCACCTTGATCTATTCTAAACAAATATAAGGGGTTTTCGATAAAATAACTAAATTGATAAAACAGAACATAACCAATACGCCCACCTAATATAACGCCCAGCATGCCGTAAAAGAGTAAATCACTGACTTCGTCTTTAGTCCAACCCGACCCTGGTTTTTTAGCTTGACGATTAGCAAACCACATCGCAAACGCAAAACCAATTAAGTACATTAACCCATACCAACGAACGCTAAGTGGTCCAACAGAAAATATTATTGGATCAATTTGAGGAAACTCCAGTGCCATAAAAATAAACCTTTAGCTAAAAACCATTTTAATAGCGATGAAAACCAGTAACATCGCGAAAACTTTCTTAATTGTATTCACAGGTAAGTAATGTGTTGCTTTGGCGCCTATTGGCGCTATAAACCATGAGGTAACAACAATCCCTAACAATGCAGGTAAATAAACAAATCCCATAAAACCATGCGCTAAGTCAGTTACTTGCCAACCGGCGCTGACATAACCAATAGAGCCAAAAAAGGCAATTACAATACCACATGCAGCAGCGCAACCAATTGCCTTTTTAATATCAACCGAAAAATAGTGCAGCATAGGCACAAGTAATGCGCCACCGCCAATCCCAATCAACCCAGATAGTGCCCCCATTATCGCACTAATACTTCCTAGCACGGGGCCTGCAGGCATCTGGTGACCTACGCTCACTTTATTACGAGCAGAAAGCACCATTCTCATAGCAATAAAAACTACACTCACTGCAAACACCGTTCGTAACATTTTCTCAGGTATAAAGCTGGCAGCAAAGCCGCTAATCAAGGCGCCAATGGCCACACCCGACATTACCCAAGGGGCAATTTTCCAAGGCACATTATCATTTTTATGATGAGCTAACGCTGAAGAAGTCGAGGTAAATAAAATAGAGGCTAAAGATGTCGCAATAGCGATAACTAATACATGATCGGCAGCGGCCACATTAAAACCCAGTAACAAGCTCGTTAGCACCGGCACAATGATTAAACCACCGCCTATGCCTAGAAGTCCTGCTAAAAAACCAACAATGCAACCTAATAACGCACAACTTGCAACTAGAAGTCCTAGTTCATACATAGTTATCTCTAATACACTTAAGAATATGTATATTTTAATTGATTATATAAACAATAACAGCTCTATCATTTAGGTGTATAAAATAAATTACCTAGCTGATGCTCTATCATAAAATTACGGGTTAAACGCAACACTTGTTTAGCATTGGGCTGTGCTAAACACTCGCTCAGTAATTGTTCCATGTCACTAACATTTAAGCGCCTAAGCACCCATTTCACTTTATTTAACGACGATAAGTTCATACTTAAACGTCTATAGCCCATGGCAATGAGTAATATTGCTCCCTCGGGATCGCCGCCAAGCTCACCACATAAACTAAAGGGCAATTCATAGTGCTCACATTCGCTGGCAATATTATTTAATACACGTAACACAGCTGGATGATAAGGATTGAATAAATCGGCCACACGGGCATTTGCTCTATCTACCGCTAATAAATACTGAGTTAAATCGTTACTACCCACTGAGCAAAAATCGACTTTTCTAGACCACTCTGGCAGCATAAATACACTTGAAGGTACCTCAAGCATAATGCCAATATCTGGCTTTTCTATTAATTGCTCAGGAAATGTTTCGCTTAACTCATAATAGGCTTGGTTATACAATGCCAGCGACTCTTCAACTTCATCAGTGCCACTGATCATAGGCAGCATTATTTTTAAATTACCTAAGCCAATATTCGCTTTGAGCATGGCTTTGAGCTGATCTAAAAAAAGCTCAGGATGATCTAGGCTAATTCTAATACCACGCCATCCTAAAAACGGGTTTTCTTCGGTAATATTAAAATAATCTAAAACTTTGTCGCCACCAATATCTAACGTTCGCATAACTACGGGGTTAGGATAATAGCTACTGAGTACTTCGCGATACCATTTTTCTTGTTCTTGTTGCGATGGAAACTGCCCTTTTTGCATAAACCACGCTTCGGTTCTGTAAAGACCAACACCATCACAAATATGGGCACTATTTTGTTGCGTATTAAGTTCAAGCCCTGCGTTGAGCAATAAACTAATATGCTCCCCGTCCAAGGTAATTGCAGGCAGTGATTGCTCTTCTAAAAAACGATTGTTGAGTAAGTTATCTTGATGTTGTAACTCGATATACTGATCAATAAGCATTTGCGAAGGCGAAATATATAAACGCCCAGCAAAAGCATCTAAAATCATTTCTTTGTTATCAAACTGCAGTAACGGTAAATCTTCAATACCCCAAATTGCAGGCACCCCCATTGCTCGCGTTAAAATAGAGGCATGGCTATTGGCTGAACCATTAATGCTTACCACACCTGCTAAACGCTCATTTGGCACTTCGGCTAACATCGCAGGAGTTAATGTGTGAGCGATGAGGATTGTGTTTTCAGGGTAGTCTTTTATTGCATGCTCAGTGTTCACTAAGTGATGAAGCACCCGTAAGCCAATGTCTTTAACATCAACCGCACGCTCTTTAATATAAGGGTCTTGCATTTCGTTAAACTGCGCAACTAAACGTTCAATCACAATTTTTAATGCACTTTTAGCACACCACCCTTCTTGTAATTGAGCCTCTACATTATGACCTAAACTTTTAGCATCCAATAATTGCTGATACACATCAAACACCGCCAACGCCTCTTGCGGTATGGTATCGCTTAATGTCATCGATAAAGTGCTAAATTCTTTGCGCGTTGCAGCAACCGCTTGCGTGAATAAACGGCGTTGTTCATTCACATCACTATTTTTAGTAAGCTCTATGGACTTAAAATTAAGTTTAGGAATAACAACAAAGGCTTTACCAATACTAATGCCTGGCGCACTAGACACCCCTTTTAAAACCGATGTTTGATGAGACGACTCATCTTGGCGCAATACTTCTTTTATTTCGGCATGCGCCAGCTGTGAAGCTAACTGCGCTGAGAGCGTAATTAAAAACGACTCTTCATCTTGAGAAAATACTCGAGCCATTTTCTGTTGCACAACAATAACGCCTAATACCTTTTTTTGATGAACAACAGGCACAGACAAAAAAGCGTTGTAGCCTTCTTCGTTCACTTCTGGGGAGAGTTTAAAGCGAGGATGCGATTTAGCAAACGCAATGTTAATCGCCTCTTCGCGCTGAGCAACTAGCCCAACAAGTCCTTCAGTAAAGCCAATTCTAAATTTACCCACCGCATCGGGGTTTAACCCT
Organism: Pseudoalteromonas sp. MER144-MNA-CIBAN-0113; assembly: GCF_040308965.1. Classification (NCBI taxonomy): domain Bacteria; kingdom Pseudomonadati; phylum Pseudomonadota; class Gammaproteobacteria; order Alteromonadales; family Pseudoalteromonadaceae; genus Pseudoalteromonas; species Pseudoalteromonas sp. MER144-MNA-CIBAN-0113. The sequence continues at coordinate 61,174 of NZ_JBEOOG010000008.1, read as the reverse complement.
TCGCTGGCCATTAGTACAAAGTTATCTTGACTGTAATCGGCAAAATAAATGGAGCAGCACTGGGTATTCATGGCATCTTTTACCATTTTCACAAAGCACACTAACGCATCGTCTAAATTCGCTTGTTGCGAAACAGACTCAGCTATCGATCTGAGTGTTGCCAGCATACACTGCTCCTTTTTATGTAAAACTATCTTTTGCTTCGCCAATTGTCTTTTTGTTGCTCTCGCTTATTGAAGGGCATAGCAAAAGGAGCAAACTCTTTCATAACACGTCGATAAACATCCCGTTTAAACGATACTACCTGCCTTACTGGATACCAATAACTCACCCACCGCCAATCATCAAATTCAGGATGGTGCGTTTTTAGTAAATTTACATCTTCATCTTTACAGCGTAACTTCAGTAAAAACCATTTTTGTTTTTGCCCAATACACACCGGACTTGAGTCGCGGCGGATTAATCGTTTGGGTAATTTATAGCGTAACCAATGTTTTGAGCTTGCAACTATTTCTACATCTTCTGGTCGCAAACCTACTTCTTCGTGTAATTCACGGTACATAGTTTGTTCTGGTGTTTCACCATCATCAACACCGCCTTGGGGAAACTGCCAAGAATGTTGACCATAGCGTCTGGCCCAAAACACTTGCCCCTGATTATTGCAAATTACAATTCCGACATTGGCACGAAAACCTTCGGCATCAATCACCTTAGTGCCTCATTTGTAAGTCGATTTTTTATGATTGTTCCACATTAGCTGCAATACGGCAAATACTATTACGTACAAGCCCCGTTAACGTCCTCGGTTAAGGCAAATTAATAGCGAAATCCATTGCATGTGAATAACAAACAACACTGCCATGTATAAATACATAAAAACCACACTGTTTGTGCTGGTTACTCACAGCTTGTGCATAACTTTTGTAAAACACGCTCATTTAGCAAACAAATCCACAATACAAGATCTAAAAGGTGATGTTCTCCACAGAATCTGTGGATAAACATGTTTATACATCTGTATTTATCCTTACAACATTTATAGACCTTAATTAAAACTGAACACTAAAAACAAAAAAAACAATGCAGTTCAGTTACTTAGTTAAGCTTGGCGTTTTAAAACAGTGCATAAAATTGCACCACACACGGCACGAACAAAATTCAACCAACCGCTAAAGATATCCACTAACACACTAATTTGCTATCATGGCGTTGGTATTTATTCAACTAAAATAAACAGTATGCAACCTTTAAAACCTCATTCAATCAATCAATTAATGCAACGTGTCGATGCTATTGCAGGACTCACACTAGGACAACTCGCACAGCAGTACCACTTTAAAACGCCAGATGATTTATTGCGTGAAAAAGGCTGGACAGGTCAACTGATTGAGTATGTATTAGGCGCAAGTGCTGGGTCAAAACCGCTACCCGACTTTGAGGATTTAGGCATAGAGCTCAAAACATTGCCCATTTCATATAAAGGCAAACCATTAGAAACTACGTTTGTGTCGGTTACCCCACTAATGAATGTAACTGGCATGACCTGGCGCACAAGTAGCGTACGTAAAAAGTTGAATCATGTTTTATGGCTACCTATTTTAAGTGAGCGCGATATTGCTCCGTTTGATAGAATCATAGGCAGCGGCTTTTTGTGGCAACCCTCCCCCGCGCAAGATGCGCAATTACAGCGTGACTGGGAAGAACAAATGGAGCTTATAGCGCTTGGTCGGGTAGATGAAATATCAGGGCATTTAGGCGACGCCATGCAAATACGGCCAAAAGCAGCTAATAGCAAAGTAGTTACCGATGCCATAGGCCCCAACGGGCAAATTATACAAACCCTGCCCCGTGGCTTTTATTTGAAAACCAGTTTTACAAAAGAGATATTAAAACAGCAGTTTCAGTTGTAATTATTTGTCGGTATTAATTTTTGCACCAAATAGATTCGCGTAACCAAAAAGGTTTTTCTCGCATCCAAAGCGTACAAATCCACTTTTCACCTAATAATACGGGTTTTCCACTATGTACTGAGTTTTTATCTACCTGATTACCAATCATATTATTAAATTTAATTACTTGTCCTTGCTTGGCTTTAACACTTACATTCCAGTCTTTAAAGGCGGTTTCTCCACCTTCAAATCCGTCATTTAAATTTATAATACGTGTTCGCCGTCTTTGACCAAAAAAATTAAGTTCTTTTTTAGCATTTTCATTTGAAGGTGTAATAAAATCATAGTGCCATTTGTATTGCTGACCTTGAGTATAACGATAAATAATCATAGGCTCAGCATATGCTAAGTCAGCATAGTCGTCTGAACATATGATGCGCTGTAATATAGCTATTAAAATATTATCGACTGGTAATTGTGTTATAAGCTGCTCATTGTCTCTGATGTCTATAACTTTTTGTCTTGTAGAGTTTTCAGCATACACCCCAGCTAAATTTAAATTATTATTAGCAAGCTTTATAATCTCCTGCGCTAATTCATTTGTTAGTTGCGTTTCTAATGTTGTCACAGGTAATGATTGTTCAGAGGATTGAATATTCAATGGCATAATTAAGCCACTCCACAACCCTATTAAATCGGTTTCAATACCCTGCTGTATAGTCTTAGGAAGGCCTGATATATGTTTTTCAAAGTTAATTGTTACTTGCGGATCAGCAGTTCGGATTGGCCAAAAGTGAGATAAAACCTTAAGAGCTTCAATTTTATGATACTTAGCTAAGCATAAAACAATGGCTAGCTCCTGAGAAGAAGTTGATGATGAAACCGCATGACATAACCAGTAGTGAACAAATTCAGGAGCTGTTAGCGCAAAAGACACTATTTCTTGTTTTGGAGGAAGCGTGCCATGATATTTGGCATTTATGAGGTGAGTAACATAGTTCTTTTTCATAATCATTTTATTGTTATTTTTAACACGCTCCTAAAGTAACAATAAATTTACAAACAATAAACCACCCACCTGTTATATTTGCATTTATGATTAAAAATCCCCGCATAAGCGAGGATTTTTATAATTTTAAACAAATTAAAGAATTACTGGCCTTTAACTTCTTTTAAACCATTGTACGGTGCTTTAGCGCCTAATTGCTCTTCAATACGAAGCAATTGGTTGTACTTAGCAACACGGTCTGAACGGCTTAATGAACCTGTTTTGATCTGGCCTGCAGCTGTACCTACCGCTAAATCAGCAATGGTTGCATCTTCAGTTTCACCAGAGCGATGAGAAATAACCACTGTAAAACCAGCATCTTTCGCCATTTTGATTGCCGCTAACGTTTCTGTTAGTGAACCAATTTGGTTAAATTTAATTAAGATTGAGTTAGCAATACCATTGTCGATACCGCGTTTTAAAATCTTAGTATTGGTTACGAATAAGTCATCACCCACTAATTGAACTTTATCGCCCATTAGTTTAGTTTGGTGTGCAAAGCCATCCCAGTCAGACTCATCTAAGCCATCTTCAATTGATACAATTGGGTATTGCTCAGTTAAATCTTTTAAGAAGTGGTTAAACTCTTCAGATGTGAATTGCTTGCCTTCACCTTTAAGGTCATAGATATTTGCTTCTTTATTGTAAAACTCAGAGGCCGCACAATCCAGTGCAAGGGTAATATCTTTACCAAGCTCATAACCGGCATTTGCAACAGCCACTTTAATGGCTGCAAGCGCAGCTTCATTTGATGCAAGGTTTGGTGCAAAACCGCCTTCGTCACCTACAGCTGTTGAATGACCATCTGCTTTAAGTACTTTAGCCAGACTATGGAATACTTCAGCACCCATACGTAATGCTTCACGGAAATTAGTAGCGCCAACAGGTTGAATCATGAATTCTTGAATATCAACAGAGTTATCAGCATGCTCACCACCATTGATAATATTCATCATCGGAAGTGGCATAGAGTAAACACCTGGCGTGCCATTTAAGTCAGCAATGTGCTCATAAAGCTCTACTTTTTTAAATTGCGCGGCTGCTTTTGCGGTAGCGAGTGATACTGCTAAGATTGCGTTAGCACCTAATTTTTCTTTATTTTCGGTACCATCTAAATCAAGCATTACTTGGTCTACATCACTTTGAGCAAGTGCATTTTGACCTTTCAGTGCTGCTGCAATTTCATTATTAATGAAACCTACGGCTTTTAATACGCCTTTACCTAAATAACGAGTTTTATCACCATCACGTAATTCTAATGCTTCGCGAGTTCCTGTAGATGCACCTGATGGTGCAGCAGCACGGCCCCATGAACCATCAGCTAAATACACTTCAGCTTCTACAGTTGGGTTACCACGCGAGTCCATAATTTCACGACCGATTACTTTTACGATTTCTGACATCTTGATTCCTCTATATTCCCAAAATGGTGAGTACGGCTAACCTAGGCTAGCCTTAGAAACAAAAAAGGCCGCGCAATATGCACAGCCTTTTTTAAATTACGAAGACGCTTTTTGATAGGTATGAGCCGCAGCTACAAACCCTTCAAATAGCGGGTGACCATCACGTGGCGTTGAAGTGAATTCCGGATGGAATTGCGCTGCAATAAACCAAGGGTGATCTTTGTTCTCAATAATCTCTACTAGTTTTTTATCTTCAGATAAACCAGTAAAGCTTAAACCTGCTTGCTCAAGCTGTGCAACGAAGTTGTTGTTAACTTCGTAACGGTGACGGTGACGTTCAACAATTTCGTCGCTGCCATACACGTCATGTACTTTAGAGCCAGGTGTTAAATGACATTTTTGTGCGCCTAAACGCATAGTGCCACCTAAATCAGATTTTTCGTCACGTAATTCAACATTACCTTCAGCATCTAACCACTCAGTGATTAAACCAACCACTGGCGAGTCTGAGTTTGCGTTAAATTCAGTTGAATTTGCATCAACTAAACCGGCAACATTTCGTGCGTATTCAATAAGCGCAACCTGCATACCTAAACAAATACCTAAGTAAGGCACTTTGTTTTCACGAGCATATTTTGCCGCTAAAATCTTACCTTCAACACCACGACCACCAAAACCACCTGGCACTAAAATAGCATCTAAGCGAGAAAGAACATCCGTTCCTTTGGTTTCTAAGTCTTGTGAATCAACGTATTGAATATTAATAGTTAAACGATTTTTTAATCCTGCATGTTTTAATGCTTCGTTTACTGATTTGTATGCATCTGGTAATTCAATGTACTTACCTACCATGCCAATCGTCACTTCACCTGTTGGGTTAGACTCTTGGTATAATACTTGTTCCCACTCAGCTAAATCAGCTTCAGGCGCGTCTAAATGAAAACGGCGACATACAAAGTTATCTAACTCTTGCGATTTTAATAGCGCAGGAATTTTATAAATACTGTCTACATCAGGTAGTGAAATAACTGCTTTTTCTTCAACATTTGTGAACAATGCAATTTTTGCACGCTCGTTATTTGGCAGCTTACGGTCTGAGCGACAAATAAGAATATCTGGTTGAATACCTACCGAGCGTAACTCTTTAACTGAGTGCTGAGTTGGTTTTGTTTTCACTTCACCGGCAGGGCCTAAGAATGGCACTAAGGTTAAGTGAATAAAAAGTGCGCGTTCACGACCAATTTCTGTACCCATTTGACGAATTGCTTCGATAAATGGTTGTGATTCAATATCGCCTACCGTACCACCAATTTCAACGATTGCTATATCATGGCCTTCAGCGCCATCATAAACACGTTGCTTAATGTCATTGGTAATATGAGGAATAACCTGAATAGTTGCGCCAAGATATTCACCACGTCTTTCACGACGTAGTACATCTTCATATACACGCCCTTGCGTAAAGTTATTACGGCTGGTCATTTTGGTGCGAATAAAACGTTCGTAGTGACCTAAATCAAGGTCCGTTTCTGCGCCGTCTTCGGTAACGTATACTTCACCGTGTTGAATTGGGCTCATTGTGCCTGGGTCAACGTTGATGTAAGGATCCAGCTTTAGAATGGTAACATCTAAGCCACGGGCTTCTAAAATAGCGGCCAATGATGCTGCTGCAATACCTTTACCCAACGAAGAAACAACTCCGCCAGTAACGAAGATAAATTTTGTACTCATGCGAACCCTAGAATATCAGGAATTAAAAGGAATATAATACCCAAACAAGTGATTTTGGAATATAAACAAGACGGGGCGAAATTGTACCAAAACATGGCTGAGCAATCCAGCTATAAATGGCAAATCTGTGCACAAAAAACAGACATTTTTTATGTCCCTATTTATTTAATTTTTTTTATCGCATCCCATGCCGCATCCATTTCCTCTAAAGACGCAGACTCAATACATTTACCCTGGGCAATTAAGTAATTCTGCACCTTTTCAAATCGTGCAGAAAACTTATCGTTGGCACTGCGAAGCAATTGTTCTGGATCACGTTTAACATGGCGCGCTACATTCACGGTAGCAAACAACAAATCACCTAGCTCTTCTGCTGTATGCGCTGAGTACGGGTTATGAGCTAAGGCTTCTTTCACTTCCTCAACCTCTTCACTCACTTTATCTATAGCTCCATGATAAGTAGGCCAATCAAAACCTAAAGCGGCTACACATTGTTGAATTTTTTTAGCTTTTGTTAAGCTAGGTAAACTGTTTGGTATATCTTGCCATAGTGCTGAGCTTTCATCTTGGGGTTTAGTAGCACGCTCTTGTGCTTTTATTGCTTGCCACTGCGCGGCTAATTCGGCATCAGTTGTGGGTGTGTCTTGCGCTGTAAATACATGCGGATGACGACGCACTAGCTTTTCATTTAACTGGGCCACCACATCATTAAAATTAAATAATTGCTGCTCTTGCGCTAGTTGCGCATAAAACACGATTTGAAATAACAGATCACCTAGCTCACCTTTGAGTTCACTTAAATCGCCGCGCTCAATACAATCAGCCACTTCATAAGCCTCTTCAAGGGTATGAGGTACGATTGACGCAAACGTTTGCTTGAGATCCCAAGGGCATCCGCCCTCAGGGTTTCTTAGTGTTTGCATTATTTCCAGCAGTTGGCTTAAAGCCTCATTATTAGCCTGATTACTGCCCTCGTTTTGCACTGTGTACCCCTTCGATCTGATGTAGCTTAGACAGCACTTTGTTTGTGCCCTGTAAGTCATGTACCTCAATTTGCATCACAAAAATAGCTGTTTGTGTGCTATCAACCGTGTTTACGTTCATATTGAGCACATTAACTTTTTCATTGGCCAGTGCAGAACTGATGTCACGAATTAGCCCAGAACGATCACTGGCTTCAATACGAATAGTTAACGCATAAGAGCTACTAATATCATCTGACCAACTTACTGAAATAACGCGTTCTGGGTGCTTGCTTTTTAAATTACTAAACGAGTCACAATCCTCTCGGTGCACCGCAATACCGCGCCCTTGAGTAATATAACCAATGATTTCATCACCAGGTACTGGGCGACAACAACGAGCAACATGGCTCATTAAACTGCCGACCCCATCAACCACAATACCGTTTTTATCACCGGTCACTTTACTAGGCGATTTGAAACGAATTACCGGCTCATGCTCTGTTCTGTCGGTAATAAAGTTAAGCATTTGGTTAAGGCGAATATCGCCTGCGCCAATGGCGACCATTAAGTCATCAAGCTCTCTAAAGTTAAACCGCTTTATAGCGGGATCTAAATCTTTATAAGTTAGCTCTAATTTTTGTAACTCGTTATCAAGAATCTCTTTACCCGCGCTTAAATTTTTATCGCGGTCGAGCTGTTTAAACCAATGGTGGATTTTGGCTCTAGCGCGAGACGATTTAATATAACCCAGCGACGGGTTTAACCAATCACGGCTTGGGTTTGGCTGCTTTTGGGTTAATATTTCAACTTGGTCACCAGTGCTTAACTGATGAGTAAATGGCACTATTTTGCCAAATATTTTTGCACCAATACATCTATGCCCTACATTGGAGTGAATGTAGTAAGCAAAATCAAGAGGTGTTGCCCCTAGCGGTAAGTCAAAAATATCGCCTCGAGGGGTAAACACATACACACGATCTTCAACCACTTGGTTTTTAAGCTCTTGTGCTAAATCGCTGCCATCAACCACTTCTTCTTGCCATTGCAGTAATTTACGCAACCAGCTAATTTTTTGCTCATAGCCTGAACCACGCCCTGGTAATGCGCCTTCTTTGTACATCCAATGCGCGGCGACACCCAGCTCTGCATCTTGATGCATGTCGTGTGTTCGTATTTGAATTTCAACGGTTTTACCCTCAGGACCAAACACAACCGTATGAATAGATTGATAGCCATTTTGTTTTGGGGTCGCAACGTAATCGTCAAACTCTTTATTTAAATGACGCCAATTAGTATGCACTATGCCTAGGGCGCCGTAGCAATCTTGTAATCGTTCAACCACAATTCGCATGGCGCGTATATCAAATAGCTGATCAAACTCGTAGTTCTTTTTCGCCATTTTTTTATAAATGCTGTAGATATGTTTTGGCCTGCCGTACACCTCAGCTTTAATGCCAGCTTCATGGAGGCGTTGTTTTACTTGCTCAACCATATCAGCCATATACGCTTCACGGGCAAGGCGCTTATCATCAAGTTGCTTAGCAATATTTTTATAAATATCTGGATGCAAATACCGAAAAGCTAAATCCTCTAGCTCCCACTTTAATTGGCCAATACCAAGACGATTCGCAAGCGGTGCAAATATATCAGCGGTTTCTTTAGCGGCAATCACTCGCTCTTCTTCTGCGGCGTCTTTTACGTTGCGTAAATGGCAAACCTGCTCGGCTAATTTAATTACCACAGCGCGCACATCTTCCACCATGGCAAGCAGCATCCGGCGAATATTATCAACCTGAACTGTACCGTTACCTTGGTGAGCTAAGGTGCTAATGGTCGCCATTTGTGACACACCTGTAAGCAGCACTGCAACATGGTTACCTAAATGCTCTTCTACCGCATCAATGCTCACTACATCATTTAAATAATAAGGCGTTAAGTAGGCGGTGGCTAAAGAGTCAGCATCTAAATTTAGCTCAACTAAAATCTCCACCATTTCTATGGCGGTATTTTGTCGCTCGCTGTTATCACAAGCTTGGCAAAGCTGCTGCGCCTTGTTGAGTAAGCTGATTTTTTCTTGTGACAAACCAAGAGATTCTACGCGTGAAAAAAAATCCCCCGCTTTATCATGTTGATGAGATTGACGTGTCGCTACCATAATGCGCTTTACCTCCGTTGAAATAACGCCATAGTTTCGATATGCCCCGTGTGAGGAAACATATTCATTAGCCCTATTTTATTCAACTCAAAGCCGGCTTGCGAAATAATAGCGCTGTCACGGGCTAAAGTAACAGGGTCGCAAGAGACATATAAAATCGCTTTAAACTGCGTTAATGGAAGCTGTTCTAAAACTGCCATAGCACCAGTGCGTGAGGGGTCGAGCACTAAAACATCTAATTCTTTATTAAACCATGGCGCTTTTTTAATGCTAGTGGTTAAATCAAAGCAATGAAACTGAGTATTAGTAATAGAGTTAGTGTGCGCATTTTGCGTTGCTAATGCAACCGCCGAAGCCACGCCTTCAATTCCCGTTACTGTTTTAGCCTGTTTGGCTAGCACTAAAGAGAAGTTACCAATACCACAAAATAAATCCAGAACATTTTCATCGCCTTGAAGTGCTAACCACTTTGCAGCTTGAATTAACATCGCTTGATTTACACTCGCGTTAACCTGGATAAAGTTACTGAGCCCAAACTCAAACGTTATATTTAGCTGTTCAAGCTTATAAAATGGCATAGCTAAATGTGAATGATCAATGGTGTCACTGTCACTTTGCCACACTAATTGCCAATTATGAGCTGTTACACTTTGCTCAACAAACGCTTTATCTGTGGGCGAAATCGCTTTGGTATGACGAATAACAATAAAATATTGTTCATCAGCGGCACATAACTGTAAATGACTAATACTGTGCAGCGTCTTGTGTTGATTAATGACTTTATCAAATACATTAAATACATCGGCAAATACGTCACTTAATACTGGGCACTGATTAATACTAACAATGCTTTTAGAGCCACGTGCCCTATAGCCTACCCGCATTTTTTTTGCGGCCTTGTCGAACATAACAGCAACCCGAGCACTGCGTCGATAATGAGTTGCTTGGCTTTGCAGCGGGGCTTGCCAGTTTAAATCGGTTAATTTTGCAAACTTGGCAAATAATTGATTCACCGCAGCTTGCTTTTCAATTACCTGTTGTGTGGTATCTAAATGCTGTAGCTGGCAACCACCGCATTGGCTGTAGTGTTCACAAATAGGCGCTGTGCGATATTCACTAGCTTTAATTATTTTAAGCGTATCAGCTTGGCTGTAACGTGCTTTATCATCAACCAACTTAGCTTTTACTCGCTCACCAGGTAATGCTCCACTAACAAAACACACTTTATTATTGTACTTAGCAATACCACGGCCATGGTGATCCATTGCTGTAATATCGAGTTCTAGCGATTGCTGTTGTAGTGGTTTTTTCTTTGCTTTAAATATTTGTGCCATGAGGCATTACCTTAAAGGTTGATGAATTACGTCTCTACTTTGAGAATAGCTATGAGTATGTATATACTCACATTTAATAAAAATGATAATAATGCTCAGATTATGACCAAACTAGGCTTGCGCGATTCTGTTTTAACACTCACCCTGATCCCCACAGTGATCATTGGGCTTTTACTAGGTGGTTATTTTACAATAAATCGTTACATTGAGCTTGATGAAATTTTATATCAACAAGGCACAACGATTGCTGAGCCTTTAGCGATTGCCCTTGAACAACCTTTACTGGAAAAAAATAAAAAACTACTTAATCGCGTGATTCGTTATACACATAACAAACACTCACCGGCGATTAAATCAATTGCTATTTTTAATGATAACAACCAACTTATTATAACCAGTAATTATCATCGCTCGTTCGATACCTTAATTGAGCAAACACAAATAGACAGTTTTAAAGCCACACATGTTCAGCAAACTGAAGAGTTAGTGACTTTTTTTACCCCTATTATTAATCACACAACACCTAATAGCGATTGGAATACCTCTGAGTTTCAGACCACATTAGGTACCGTAGTGATCCAACTTAATCGCGACAAAGCTGTTATTGGTCAGCAACGCGCATTATTAGTCAGCGGTATTATTATTATTCTTGCCTTAGTATTAGCAGCTATTTTAGCACTAAAACTTAGCCGTATGTTTATGACACCGCTAAATAAGTTAGTACTTGCTACCGACAGGTTAATTGAAGGGAAAAGACAAACAGGGTTAACTGAGCCCATGAATGGTGAGTTTGAACTATTGCGTGAAGGACTCAATACCATATCCCACTCTATGGTGATGCAAAAAGACGAAATGCAAAAAAATATTGATCAAGCAACTAGTGATTACCGCGAAACGCTTGAGCAATACGAAACACAAAATATACAGCTCACTATGGCTAAAAAAGAAGCCCAAGATGCTAACCGCGTTAAGTCTGACTTTTTAGCAAAAATGAGTCATGAATTGCGCACACCACTTAATGGGGTTATTGGCTTTACTCGCCAGCTTTATAAAACACCGCTAAATAAAAACCAAAAAGATTACCTTGATACCATTGAGCTTTCAGCAAACAGCTTACTGACCATTATTAGCGATATATTAGACTTCTCCAAATTAGAAGCGGGTGCTATGGAGCTTGAATCAATTCAATTTCAATTACGCGATAGCGTAAACGAAGTGATGACATTACTGGCACCTAGCGCTCACGACAAACAACTTGAGCTCTCTATTTATATAAACCCTCAGGTGCCCGATCACTTAACCGGCGACCCCACTCGATTTAAACAAGTACTTATTAACTTGTTAAGTAACGCTATAAAATTTACTGAAAAAGGCGCCATTAAAGTCGATATTAGCCATCGTTTGTTGGATGAGGAGCGTACTTCCATTTTAGTGTCGGTGGCTGACACCGGGGTGGGTATTCCTGCCGATAAACAAGACGCGTTATTTACCGCCTTTGGCCAAGCCGACTCCAGTATCACCCGTAAATTTGGTGGCACTGGCTTAGGGCTTATTATTACTAAACATATTGTTGAAGCTATGAATGGCCGTATTACCTTAAATTCAGCTCCAGGTAGTGGCACATGCTTTACTTTTAATGGCGTATTTAGATTACCAAATCATGTATTTATCAACGATTTGCCTACCCAGTCATTAATTGGTAAACGTGTTCTTTATCTAGAGCCACATAAACATACTCATCATGCCGTACTTTCATTATTACAAGAGTGGAAAATCAGCGTCACCCCATGTCATAGCGAAAGTGAATTTTTAGAGTGTATCGAGAAATCAGAGATTAATTTTGATATATGCCTTATTGGTCACATGGCATCGGTTGACGATATGCAGCGCTTAAAAAGCTATGTAAAAGCGGTTAGGGAATCAACCGATTATTTATATTTAATGCTTAATACTGTATCGCATAATATGCGTGAAGCTTTTATAGGCAGCGGCGCAGATGCCTGTTTAAGTAAACCGCTCAACCATCGTAAATTATGTGAGTTATTAGCCGCACCATATCGACTTGATCACCCGGCGCATAACATAGATCAGCATGAACAAACTCTACTGCCATTAAAGGTATTAGTGGTAGATGATAACGACGCTAATTTAAAATTAATATACACCCTACTAAATGAACAGGTTGAATTGATTGATACTGCCCATAATGGTTCACAAGCTTACAGCTTAAGTAAAAGTCATAAATATGATGTGATTTTTATGGATATTCAAATGCCGATAATGGATGGCATTACAGCCTGTAAACTCATTAAAGAGTCATCTTTAAATGAAGATACACCTATTATTGCCGTAACGGCGCATGCACTTAATAGTGAAAAAGAACAATTATTAAAAGATGGCTTTGAAGGCTATTTAACCAAGCCAATTGACGAAGATATGCTCAATCAAATTATTTGCGATCATAGCCCGCAATTACCTGTAAGCCGTGATAAGTCAAAAAGCAGATTTGAACATAGCACAGCACCTTTTGATAGCACTCGGCTTGATTGGACGTTGGCACTGCAACGTGCAGGCGGTAAGCCTGAATTAGCCAATGAAATGCTTAACATGTTGTTATTAAGCGTGCCTGAAACCCTAAACTTATTAAATCAAGCAATCGTCAGTAATGATTGCCATCAAGTACTCAGCGTGATCCATAAGTTTCATGGAGCGTGTTGCTACACCGGCGTACCAAAGCTAAAAACCTTAGCTGAAACGATCGAAACATCACTAAAAAATGAATGCGTACTTGATAATATAGAGCCCGAACTGTTTGAACTTCAAGACGAGCTGGAAAACTTACTTGTTGATGCCAAAATTGATATCACTAATAAATAAGCTCGTCTTTGATGTTGTTTTTTATGATTCTAAGCGCGTGCTTCAAGCATTAAGCGTTTCATGTCACGCACCGCTTTGTCTAAACCATCAATCGCTGCACGGGCAATAATAGCGTGACCAATATTAAGCTCGTAAATCTCTGGCATCGCTGCAATTGGCTTCACGTTGTGATAATGCAAACCATGGCCGGCATTGACAATTAAGCCAATACTCGCTGCATACTTAACGCCTTGGCGGATGTGCTCAAGCTCTTTTGCGGTGTCTTCATCATTAGTTGCATCTGCATAGGCCCCAGTATGAATTTCAACATAAGGTGCACCACAGGTTTTTGCCGCATCTAACTGCGCTTTATCAGCATCTATAAACAGTGATACTTTAATACCGGCTTGCGTTAGGGTTTTAGTCGCTGCGGCTATTTTATCAATATTACCCGCTACATCTAAGCCACCTTCGGTAGTAAGCTCTTCACGTTTTTCAGGTACTAAGCATACATATTCAGGTTTAACCTCAAGTGCAATCGCAATCATTTCATCGGTTACTGCGGTTTCTAGATTCATGCGTGTTTGAATGGTTTTAGCCATCACATACACATCGCGGTCTTGAATGTGTCTGCGGTCTTCGCGTAAATGAATCGTAATGCCATCTGCACCGGCATGTTCTGCAACACTGGCTGCATGGGCTGGATCTGGGTAAGAAGTACCTCGAGCTTGGCGAAGCGTTGCAATATGATCTACGTTCACGCCTAGAAGAATATCTTTCATGTTTGTACCTGTGAAATTTGTTTATTGAGAGGCCGTAAATAATTCACGACTTTTTAATGGCTTGTTGCCCAACAATGGTTTTAATAAATAACGACTTAATTGCTTTGCCATATATAACACATCCGCTTGGCTAAAGTCATGATTTGCTATGGCATTGAGTTGTGAACCAGTAAACCCAGAACGCGAGTCATGTTGCACTGAAAACCCTACTTCTGCGAAGTAGCTATACGTTTGTACCTCGTCAATTGGCTCACCGTCAGCGTCAAAACTAAAATCGACTCCATATCCTAGCAGCTCTAACAGTTGAAATTCATAAGAACGCAGTACCGCTTGCATGTCACTACCGCTATTAAGGTTTTCTAGGTGAGTTTTATAAAGTTGAAAAACTTGATCAATGGGCTCATTAATCGGCACAATGCGATTAGTTAGCTCATTTAAATAAAAGCCACAGTAAAGCTTATCACCGGTTAAAAATAACGGATTACCATGAAGCTCAAATTTATTGATGTACTTTAAATCGTATTTGCCATTGTAATGGACGAGTAAGGCTTGAAATGGTTGGAGTTGGGCTTTGTATTTAGTGGCCTGGCGGCCACTAACTCGTGCGAGCATTCTAAGCTGACCAACGCCTTCTACCAGCATATCTAACATTACTTGCGAGTCACTGTAGGGACGTCGGTGTAATAAATAGGCTTTGTAAAAGTCGCTGTCCATATTAGGCTATTCGATACTTATTAATCTTCACCGTAGCCTAAGCTTCTTAAGGCACGTTCATCGTCAGCCCAGCCCGATTTTACTTTAACCCATAATTCTAAAAATACTTTATTTTCAAGCATTTCTTCTAGGTCTTTACGCGCTTCACGGCCGATCACTTTTAGCTTTTCGCCTTTGTTACCGATAACCATCCGCTTTTGCGTTTCACGCTCAACCAAAATAAGGCCATTGATGTGCCAAATACCGTTTTCTTGCCATTTAAACTGCTCTATTTCCACAGTCACTGAATACGGTAACTCTTCACCCATAAAGCGCATTAGCTTTTCACGGATAACTTCAGCAGCCATAAAGCGCATTGAGCGGTCAGTAACGTAGTCGTCTGGAAAATAAAATTCGCACGGCGGTAAGCGTTTAGTCACTTCATCTTTGATCAGGTTAATGTTTTTACCCTGAGTCGCAGATACAGGCATAATGCCTATAAAATCAAACTTATCGCCTAACCACTTCATATGTGGCAGTACAAGGTCGCGATCTTTCACTTGGTCAATTTTGTTAATAACTAACAATACCGGCTTGCCACTTTGGCTCACTTTGTTAAGTACCATCTCGTCATCGGCATTCCAATGAGTGCCTTCAACAACAAAAATAATCAGTTCAACATCGCCAATTGAGCTCGACGCTGCACGGTTCATTAAACGGTTAATGGCGCGTTTTTCTTCAACGTGAAGACCTGGGGTATCTACGTACACCGCTTGGTGTTTACCCTCAGTATGAATACCCATAATACGATGGCGCGTGGTTTGTGGCTTACGTGAGGTAATACTGACTTTTTGCTCAATAATTTCATTAAGCAAGGTTGATTTACCCACATTAGGACGGCCAACAATCGCAACCATGCCACAAAATGTGTCTATTTCGCCTTCATGAGGCTGTATTAAGGTATCAAGATTCATTTTTAAGTATCTTCAATGCTTTTTCGGCCGCTTTTTGTTCGGCTTTACGCCTTGAGCTGCCAACAGAAATAATGCTATCCATTCCATCAACGATACATTCAACCGTGAATGTTTGATTGTGTGCCTGACCTTTAGTATCTACTACAGTATAGCCAGGTAATGATAGCTTACGAGCTTGCAAATACTCTTGCAGCAGGGTCTTAGGATCTTTTTGATTAAGCCCTGGTGAAATAGCATCTAAACGTGATTCATACCACGCTAAAATAAGCTCGCCGCAGCGATCAATATTTGAATCTAAAAATACAGCACCAATTATGGCTTCAACTGCATCTGCAAGGGTCGACTCGCGTCTAAACCCGCCACTTTTTAGCTCGCCTGGGCCTAAACGCAGGTAATCACCTAGCTCAAACTCAAGGCCAAATTCAGCTAACGTCTGGCCGCGAACTAAAGTCGAACGCATGCGGCTTAAATCGCCTTCACGTGCTTTAGGAAATTTAGCGTACAAGGCATTGGCAATTACAAAACTCAAAATCGAGTCGCCCAAAAATTCGAGTCGCTCGTTGTGTTGACCTTTGTGGCTGCGATGCGTCATTGCTTGCTCAAGTAGGCCTTGATCAGCAAATGTGTAGCCAATTCTTTTGTATAACTCTGTTACATTTTTTTTCATTGTTACTGAATATTACCTAGGCGTTCAAAACGAACACCAGTTGGAACCCATCCTGGTAAAATGTCATCTGGGCCATTATCAAATTCAAAACTCATCCATATAAAGACAGCTTTACCCACCAAGTTTTCTTTTGGTACAAAGCCCCAAAAGCGACTATCTTGGCTGTTATCGCGATTGTCACCCATCATAAAGTAATGATCAGCAGGCACCACCCATTCATCCGCAGGAGTGCCCAATTGCTGGTAGTAACGCCCTTTTCGTTCAGGCGATTTTGGGTTAATTAAAATATCATGGCTAGACGTAGTTAAATCTTCATTTAAACGCGCTAAAGCCATTGGGCCTTGCTTAAATTCATTATCATTAATTAATTTAAAATCAATTTTATTGAATTCATTACAAAGAAGTGCGCCCTTTTGAACTTCGCCTTCTTCGCATTTTGGTTGAATATATAAACGCTTATCACGATAAACAATTTTATCGCCAGGTAAACCTATAGCACGTTTAATATAGTCCACTCTCTCATCTAACGGGTATTTAAAAACAACAATATCGCCACGCTCTGGTTCGCTCACATCCACTAACTGGCTGCGCCATACTGGGTCTTTAATTCCATAAGAATACTTTTGCACTAAAATAAAATCGCCTACTAATAAGGTTGGCATCATTGAACCCGATGGGATCTGAAACGGCTCAAAAATAAACGATCTAAAAATAGTGATAGCAGCAATCATCGGAAAAATCGACTTTGCTGTTTCAGTAATGACTGGCTCAGGCGCAATCAATGCTGCGGTTTCTTCATCAAGTTGGCCACCGGCAGAAGTTTGTGCAATTGCCAAACGCTCCTGCCTTTTAGGGGCAAACATTAAGTGATCTATTAACCATATAAGGCCTGAGCCTAAGGTTAATAACACCAATAAAACTGAAAAGTAGCCAGCCATTTATTATCCTTTATTTTTATTTACCAACTTTTAAAATGGCTAAGAACGCTTCTTGAGGCACTTCAACATTACCAAGTTGCTTCATTCGCTTTTTACCATCTTTTTGTTTTTGAAGTAATTTTTTCTTACGACTCACGTCACCACCGTAACACTTCGCGATTACGTTTTTACGTAGTTGCTTTACAGTTGTACGGGCGATTACATGCTGACCAATTGCTGCCTGAATCGCAATATCAAACATTTGACGCGGTATAAGCTCTTTTAACGCATCAGCAAGCTGACGACCACGAGACTGCGCGCTTTCGCGGTGTACAATAATAGCTAGAGCATCGACGCGCTCGCCATTAATAAGTATATCTACACGTACCATGTCTGAGGTTTGGAAGTGCTTAAAGTTATAATCAAGCGACGCAAAACCACGACTGGTTGATTTTAACTTATCAAAGAAATCCATTACCACTTCAGCCATTGGCAGTTCATACGTTACTGCAACTTGCTTGCCGTGATAGCTCATTTTAGTTTGCATACCGCGCTTATCAACACATAACGTGATTACGCTTCCCAAGTACTCTTGTGGTACTAAAATGTTTGCTTCTACTACTGGCTCACGTATTTCTAAAATATCGTTTACGGCTGGTAGGTCAGACGGGTTATCTATTTGTGTAGTACCCTCTTTAGTCACTACCTCATAAATAACCGTTGGTGCTGTGGTGATTAAGTCAATGTCGTATTCACGCTCTAAACGCTCTTGAATAATTTCCATGTGCAGCATACCTAAGAAGCCACAACGGAAACCAAACCCTAACGCGGTTGAATTTTCTGGTTCAAAGAATAACGACGCATCGTTTAAGCTTAGTTTGTTAAGTGCATCACGGAACGACTCGTAATCATCTGACGCAATTGGGAACATGCCCGCGTAGACTTGTGGTTTAATTTTCTGAAAACCAGGTAAGCGCAGTGGTGCCGCATTTTTTTGATGAGTAATAGTATCGCCTACTGGTGCACCGTGTATTTCTTTAATACCGGCAATAACAAACCCTACTTCACCTGTGCGTAAAACACCGGTGTTAGTTTGTTTAGGCGTAAAAATACCCACATGATCTGCGGTATGTACGTTCTCGTTTGACATGATTTTAATTTTGTCACCAGCGCGAAGTTCGCCATGTTTGATACGCACTAGCGATACAACGCCTTGGTATGGGTCAAACCAAGAATCGATAATTAGCGCTTGTAATGGTGCGTCTTTATCACCAACTGGTGGTGGTACATCTTTAACGATCATTTCAAGTACTTCAGCAATACCCACACCTGTTTTGGCGCTACATTGCACAGCATCAAGGGCATCAATACCAATAATGTCTTCAATTTCTTCGGCTACACGTAATGGATCGGCTTGCGGTAAATCAATTTTATTCAGAACCGGTATAACTTCTAAGTCCATTTCAATGGCGGTATAACAGTTGGCTAATGTTTGTGCTTCAACACCTTGGCCGGCATCAACAACCAATAATGCGCCTTCACACGCTGCTAGTGAGCGTGATACTTCATAAGTAAAGTCAACGTGCCCAGGAGTGTCGATAAAGTTGAGCTGGTACGTTTCACCATCGTTTGCTTTGTAGTTTAACGTTACACTTTGCGCCTTAATGGTAATGCCACGTTCACGTTCAATATCCATTGAATCTAGAACCTGTTTCTGCATTTCACGGTCGGTTAAACCACCACAAACTTGGATCAAACGGTCAGAAAGGGTCGATTTACCATGGTCAATGTGGGCGATGATCGAAAAATTACGGATATGCTTCATAAACTGGATTCTAAACTTCTATTTTAAAGGACTAAGGTCATATGCCTAAATAACTTGAAAATACTTGCTGTGCATTTTCAAGTTACTGTGGCATAAAAACGCAATTTTACATTTAATTGGCGTCAATCACCATCTATTTGAGTTAAAGGGAGACTAATTGGATGAATTTTTATCACTTTAATCTCATGTCTAAGTGATTTTACCCATGTTTTAGCAATTAAAAAGCCGGTGATGCCACCCAATATCGCTGCTAAAATTTGCCAGCCTTCGGCCAATAATATTAATTCACTGGTTATTAAGGCGAAGATTAAACTCAAAAACAAGGGCAACATGTAAACGGCAAAGGCATGTTTTACAACATGGCTGTCATCTAGTGACAGGGTCACTTTTTGCCCCACCTCTAATTGCGTTTCAAATTTATAGGGCAAGGTTTTTTTGGCGGTACCAAATAACTTGCTAAACACCTGTGAGCCACAACGTCCATTACAGCCTTCACAGGCCTGTTTTTGTTGGGCTTCTAAATGCGCAACGTGGCCACTAAGGGCCACGACGGTTAACGTTTGTTCTATCATAATTTAGTTTCTATAATGCCCGTGATACCGACTCTGCAATCGCTTTAGCACTCGTTGTTGGGATATTCCCCACCACAGACACATCAAAATTTCCGCCGTTGTGCACATATATAGTGGTTGCACCCGAGGTCAGTGCTCCGCTTAAACGCTTGCCCGGTAGTGGTCGTTGTACAAATACTGATACCTCAACGAATCCATCAGAAAATAAATAGTAGTCTGTTAATTCATTGTTTAAGTCGAGCTTATGTCTATCTGACTTGAGTAGTTCAAACCCTTCAGGTAGCCAACCAATAGTCCAATTCATAGCATTTGCTTTGCTTTGTTCAGCAATTGAATTAGCGGGTAATGGGGTTGGAAAATTACGATTAAGTACTTCTAATAATAAGCTTGCCGGTTGCTCAGTTACACTGATATGGGTAAGTTGTAATTGCTCAAGTGCTTCGCCTTGATGATTAACATAAGCGGCTTTTAATAATAACGAAGACTCAGTATCAATCCAAATCCAATAGTTATATTTGTCATCGTTTTTAGATTCAATTCGAACCAGCTGAGCAGGACGCCCCGCAATACGGCCTTTACCACCAAGCACAAAATCATAATGCGCACTTAGGCGATTAATATCTTTAAAAAGCACTTCAGGAATAGGGCCGGCAATTGAGTCTGTTGTTAATGAATACGGCTCTGATTGTGGCTCAAAATAGGTAACTTGGTTGTCAATGCGGATCATTTCAAGGCCAGCACCGTTGAGTAAACTCAAATGCTCAAGCTCATCGTCCCCCTGTTTAGCATGCACCCAGCGGTAGGGCTCCATACTTTTACCTTTAACAACAACAAAAGAGGCGTCGAAATTACGAGTGTGAACTGCACTGGCCATTTCAAGCAGTAAATCTTTAGCGGGGTTTGTGTCATTGGCAAAAGTGTTAAAACTTAACACCAATGACATAATAAAAGTGATTACTTTCATCTAATTAGTTTTTTTCCTCTTGTGACGTTTCATCTGTTTTAGCTGTTTTTAACGAATGAGCAACACGCGCTTGACGCTGATGTTCAAGTACTAATGCGCCAATGCGTTGCTGTTGAAGCTCGCGCAAGCCTTGCTCTGCGTTATCAAGTGCTGGTGCTGATGAGTAGCTTACTGGCGACGCCATGCCGGTTAACGGCGTGGTTTGCAGTAAAGGAATTTCATTTTGTGGAGCATCTTCACCTTGCGGTAAGGTGTTCACGCCAACAATAGTAAACATTGCTACACTTGCTGCAATTGCCAATTGGGCAACCGGTTTACGCCAATTAAACGCCACTACTTTGTTGTCTGTTTCGGTGCTTGAAGGGGTTGCCACACTGTCAGACTGGCTAAAGTCTGCATAAACGGGCTCACTCTCAAGTGCTAACGAAATGCGATCGCTAATATCAAAGTCCATATTATTGTTATTTTCTTTAGCTCGCATTGCATCACCGATTAACGCGTAACGGCCAAACGTAGCAACATCATCTGATGCAATAGCGGCATCATTTAAAGTTTGCTCACCGTCAAGTAATGCTGATAACGATTCGTTATCTAAGCGGTTAACGTGTGCTTTTGTCATACTAAGACTCGCCTATCAATGGGTTTAATTTATTATCAATTGCTTCACGGGCACGAAAAATACGCGAACGTACCGTCCCGACTGGGCAATCCATCACCACGGCTATTTCTTCATAGCTCATACCCTCAATTTCTCTAAGAGTAATCGCGGTTTTTAGATCTTCAGGCAAACTATCAATCGTATTAAAAATAACAGCGCGTACTTCTTCGCTTAATAGTAAATTTTCAGGTGACGCGTTAGAACGCATTGAATCTGCACCTTCATAAAACTCGGCATCCTCAGCATCTATATCATTTGCTGGCGGTTTACGCCCTTGAGCCACTAAATAATTTTTAGCACAATTAACGGCGATACGGTAAAGCCAAGTATAAAAAGCACTGTCACCACGAAAGTTTGGAAGGGCACGGTACGCTTTAATAAACGCTTCTTGTGCTACATCAGCAATGTCACCTTGATTTGATACATAACGTGAGATCAAACCGGCAATCTTGTTCTGATACTTCTTAACTAATAGGTTAAAGGCGTTTTTATCTCCCTGCTGGACCCTTTTCACTAACGCTAAATCTAATTCCTGCTCGCTCATTCGAGCCGGTACTCCTCTGATTGATTCTTGCTTATTATTCATAGTGTCGCCATTGTTCACACCTACTCTGACCCTTAGATGAATAAAAAGTTCTGACTCATATTGTTTTTTTATAAAATAGCTACAAATTACGCGTTTATACGCTAAAACCACTTAGTAGTAGTTCAACAAATATGGTACAACTATAAGTATTAAAAATAAATATTGCTCTATCTGAGCATTGTAACCGCAAAGTACCTCACAGATGAACCAAAATAAACATCACATTACCGATGTCGCTATTATTGGTAGCGGCGCAGCAGGCTTATCACTTGCTTTATCTTTGGCTAATTACTGTAACGTTACCGTGATCAGTAAAGGTGAATTAACCGAAGGTTCTACTCTTTATGCCCAAGGCGGAATTGCCGCTGTTTTTGATAAAAAAAATGACAGTATAGAATCTCACGTTGAAGATACCTTAGATGCAGGTGGCGGTTTATGTGACAGAGAAGCTGTTCATTACACTGCCAGTAATGCGCATGACTGCCTACAATGGTTGATTGACCAAGGCGTACCTTTTGATATGGAATTTGATAGTAAAGGTAAAGAGCGCTTTCATTTAACTCGTGAAGGGGGTCATAGCCATCGACGCATTTTGCATGCTGCCGATGCCACTGGCAAAGCAGTGCAAACAACGCTGATTAGCCAAGTTCAAGCGCACAGTAATATCACCTTGTTAGAGCATTATAATGCGATTGATCTAATTACAGATAAAAATATCGGTAAAACGGGGGCACATGTTCACGGTATGCATGTGTGGAATAAAAAAGCCAAAAAAGTAGAAACCATTGGTGCAAAATTTGTTGCCTTAGCAACCGGTGGCGCAAGTAAAGTATACCTTTACACCTCTAACCCTGATGTTTCTAGCGGTGATGGCATAGCAATGGCGTGGCGTGCAGGGTGTCGCGTTGCTAACATGGAATTTAATCAATTTCATCCAACCAGTCTTTACCACCCAGAATTACAAAACTTTTTAATTACTGAAGCAATGCGTGGTGAAGGTGCCTATTTAAAACGCCCTGATGGCACTCGCTTTATGAAAGAGTTTGATGAACGAGAAGAACTCGCTCCTCGCGATATTGTAGCGCGCGCTATCGACTTTGAAATGAAACGCCTTGGCGCAAATTGCTTATATTTAGATATTAGCCATAAAGACAAAGACTTTATTATTGAACACTTCCCTACTATCTACGCTAAATGCTTGAGTGTAGGGCTTGATATTACCAAAGAGGCAATCCCTGTCGTTCCCGCAGCACATTACACCTGTGGTGGCGTAATGACCGACTTTAACGGCAAAGCGGATTTAGCAAATTTGTACGCTGTGGGTGAAGTGGCTTATACCGGCCTGCATGGTGCTAATCGCATGGCGAGTAACTCGTTATTAGAGTGCATTGTGTTTGCCCATGCAGCAGCAAAAGATATTTTGAGTAAAATAGAGACCGCACCCGCGCTGGTTGATTTACCTAGTTGGGACGAAAGTCGTGTATCTAATTCAGATGAAGAAATTGTCATCACTCACAACTGGCATGAGCTACGATTGTTTATGTGGGATTATGTTGGGATTGTACGCTCAACTAAACGCCTTGAACGTGCGCTTCATCGTGTTGAGTTACTGCAACAAGAAATACACGATTATTACGCAAACTTTAGAGTAAGCAATAACTTACTTGAATTACGTAATTTGGTGCAAGTTGCCGAGCTTATTATTAGAAGTGCTATGGAACGTAAAGAAAGTCGTGGACTACACTTTACCATTGATTATCCAGAGCAAAATGAGAACCCAACGCCCACTATTTTGACTCCGCTACGTAATTAATTACTTCAAGCGTTGCCCGTTTTAAACGCGCATAGCTTTGCTCATCAACACTATTGGCTGAAATAATCAGCCAATAGTTTTTACTAAAACCATTAATATACAACCACACACTGCGACCAAGTAATCGGCTTTGATTACTAATTACACCTTGAATTTGCCTGCCAGAGCCTTCAAAGCGAAATTGATTCGGCTCTAAGAGTATAATGCCTTGCTGTGGTTGAGCAGCCACGATTTTTCGCCAAACAATAATGCCAGCAAGTGTATTAAGTGCAATACAAAAAAGAGTTGCCACCACCGAGTTCATAAATAGGCACAACACTAGAGTCAGCACACAAAAAAAGACCACAATCGGTTTGTGGTCTGTTTTATTATCTGTAACGGTAAATCTATACACGAACTCGGTCTAAAATTAGCTGAACCATGCTGTTTAGCTCTGCGTCTTTACATTCTTCATGGCCCATAAACCAAGCGAATAAATCTGGGTCTTCTTGCGTTAATAGACGCTGAAAAATCGCTTGCTGTTTAGCATCTAACGAATCATAAGCTTCTTCAACAAACGGCATAAACAAAACATCTAGCTCTAACATGCCACGGCGACAAGCCCAACGGATACGTGCTTTACTATGTATTTCAACCATTTTAAACCTCATATTTAATTAACTCGAGTTTACCAAATACGCGTTAATTTAACAGCACTAAGTTATAAAAACATCGTCTGTTAGTCGCTGTACCATACGCTTTAACTACGTTATTATGTGACCTCATTTGTTATTGCAAAGAAGGTGTTTATGTCTCAGGTTTATGCATGTCCTTTATCACATCAGGTTATTAGCCTCTCAGGCGCAGATAAATTATCGTACCTACACGGACAAATCACTCAAGATCTCAATAAAATCAACAACAACAACTTTTTGTGGACAGGTCACTGTAGCGCAAAAGGTAAGCTGTGGGGTGTATTTAAGCTATTTTCTTATCAACAAAGTTACTTTTTAGCTGGTTCAAGTGCTGAAGTAGAACGCTCACTGGCTGAATTAAAAAAATATGCTGTATTTGCAAAAGTTGAAATTAATAAAGCATCAGAGCGATTAATTGGTCTACTTGGCGATAACTTAACAGACATACTCGTACAACTCGATATTCACTTCAGCGATGACGCCACAGCCTGTGACTTCGCCCATGGTAAAGCACTGAAACTGGCACCAAACCGCGTTTTACTAATGGTTGATAGCCAATTTTGCCTACCTGATGACGTGTCTACCCTCGACAACGACGCCCTATGGCAGCAAGCGTCTATACTCGCTGGTGAACCGCAATTAAGTGTTGATGCAATTGATGAATACGTACCGCAAATGGTTAACCTGCAAGCCATTAACGGCATTAGCTTTAAAAAGGGTTGCTACACAGGCCAAGAAACTGTCGCACGTATGAAATACCTAGGCAAAAACAAACGCGCAATGTATATCGTTTCAGGACAAAGCGAAGGACGACTTGATGAGCCTGATATTGAAACCCAATTAAGTGAAAACTGGCGCCGTGCAGGTAAACTTATTGCGCAAAGCTATAATGAACAAACACAGACTTTAACTGGTTTGGTCGTGTTGCCAAACGATACTGATATCGATCAGACTCTTCGTGCAAAACACACCCCTTCGGTAGAGCTAAACATTCTGCCTCTACCTTACTCTCTTGAAGATGAATAATAGGAATGACTATGATCGTTGCAGCAAATAAAGTGGTAAAAATGCATTACTCTGTTTTAGATAATGACGGAAATACCATTGATAACTCATTTGGCGGTGAGCCATTAATTTTTATCGTTGGTACAGGCTACCTGATCTCAGGGCTTGAAAATGCGCTGCAAGGCAAGCAAGCTGGCGATACACTAAGTGTAAAAGTAGAACCAGAAGAAGGTTACGGAGAGCGTCATGATCACTTAATGCAAGCCGTACCAAAATCAATGTTTGAAGGTATGGAAATTGAAGTGGGCATGCAATTTCGTGCAACCACAGATGACGGCGACCAATCAGTAATGATCATCGATATTCAAGATGAAGAAGTCATTGTTGATGGTAACAACCCACTTGCCGGTATTACACTTAACTTTGATGTAGAAATTTTAGAAGTACGCGATGCAACAGCCGAAGAGCTTGAGCATGGCCACGTACATGGCGAAGGCGGTTGTGGTCACGAGCACTAAGCCCTAATGCAGTAATAAAAAAAGCGCCTCAGGCGCTTTTTTTATAGCATATTATTATGCGTACGTAATTTAACTTGAGGCTCTGCTGCTGGTACTTCGCCTGGGGTTATTTTATCTTCAAGCGCAGCAACTAGCCCCTCTTGGTCATTCGTGCCTAAGCGATACTGAGTGCCATCTTTAAGCGTTAATTGCACCGCACTAAAGCCTGATACCGAATAAATCCAACCATCATGTGTAATGCGAATACCAATACCATGACGGTATGAGTTTTGTACTGCCTTTACATCCACTATGTCTTCTAATGCTAATTTTTGGCCGGCAACACCTGGACCAAATGCCCAGCTAATATGAGTTTCGTCAACTTTAATGGTTAAACCATGAAATAAAAAACCCACCAGCACTAAAATACCCGCAAATACGATTAATGGGGCATCGGCACCGATTAAGTTCCATGCAAGCGCAACAAAACCACTGATCCACGCTAATACTACAAATATAAATACCGCATACTGCTTATGCTGATACATAACACTCTCAATTAAAAAGTTAAAAAAATTAAAAACTGTACACTAAGGTTGCACTGAGCTCTGAATCGTATTTAAGCTTATCTTCCTCAGGCTTAGAATTATAACGGTACATATACGCAAATTTAAGCGATACCGCGCCAACCACTTGGCTAATTAATGCCGTTTCTGACTTTAACCGAGAGTTAAGCCCAGACAATGACTGCTCTATACTAATATCCTGATTAAATCGGGTGCGCTCAGATACCAACCGTTCCCACTGCATTGCAATACGAAGTAAATAGCCCATTTTGTCTTTGTCGTCTTCAAGTGCTGTTGACTCATCATCAGCAACTGAGCGGTATAAACCTGGGCCAATATCTATATCTACTTTATTTTTAACCCCTTGATAAACACGTGCACCATAACCAGTTGCTACCGTGCTTTTAAAATCAAGGCCACTAAATTCATCTTCCTCGTAATCCCCATAAATAAAGAACGACGAGTTTTTAACCCCTACTTTATAGTTGCCTTGTGCAGATACAAACACGCGATTAGCAGTCACATCAGACTCACCTGTTTCTTCATTTTCGTCACGTTTGTAGAGGGAGTCTATTTTGAATTGATTTCGCCAGTTTTCAAAATCTTGATAAAGGTTCCCTTTAAGCTTAAAACTGGTTGAATTAGTGTTACCTTTACTTAAAATAAAACCAAATTCGGTATCGCCATACAGTACTTCGCCTTTGTGTAACTCATGAATCTCTTCATCTGAAAGCTGACCATACTCATGAAAATCTTCAAAAGGATCAACAGCCCAGCTAAAGCAGCTAAATAATAAAAGCAGTAATACAAAGGAGTTTCGCAAAATACGTTCTCTTGCAAATGGCAATAACAAAAAAGCGGAGAAATGGTTATTCACTTTCTTTCCACAAAATATGACAAAAAGGTGCATCTTTATCACGGCTAATTAAAATTTTCGCAAATAATACGTCTTCATTATCAAACTCAAGGCCTACTAATACTTGAATAAAATGCTCAGGTTCAATTTCTAAGGCAACAAAGTCTTGCCACTGTTCATCAGGCTCATCTTCTTCAATAAAGCCTAGCTCTTCACGGTGCAGGTTAAATTCTTCAACATCTTTATCGCTTAAATTATTGGGAGCTAGCTCTAAAAAAATATCATAAGCTTGATGAGTTGCTTCTTCTATCGTAAATAAACGTGGACCTGACATGAATGGTTAACCTCTGAGCTTTTAAGTGGGTATCATAATATCAAAAGTTGTTGGGGTTTTGATAAAAAAACACGTTAAATACTGACTTTTTTATTTATTCCTAATACTTATAGATAGATTAACGATTAGTTAGCGTAAGGTGTTACCCTTAAAAATTAAGTTAATCGTTAAAGATAACAGACCCCATTTGCTTTAAAAAATTCACTTTGTTTTTATTCATCTTCATCCACTTTACTTAACATCAATAAAAACATAAGCTCAAACAACAGGTCAGAGGAGTGCATAATGATAAAATTAGAAAAAAAACAGGGTATTGCCACTGTTACATTAAATCGTGTAGAAAAACAAAATGCCTTAAGCTTTGCTATGTTTGTTGAGCTTAACAAGGTGATTAAAAATATAAAAAGAGATGCCAGTATTCGTGCGGTTGTATTAACCGGTGAAGGCGAACACTTTTGTGCGGGACTCGATATTAACGCGGTTATGGCCTCACCATTCAATATCATAAAGCTCCTATTCAAATGGCTACCTGGTAATCAAAACCTAGCGCAAAAGGTCGTACTGGGCTGGCAGTCATTGAGTGTGCCTGTAATTGCTAAAATTAACGGAAATTGCCTCGGTGGTGGATTGCAAATAGCGCTCGGGGCTGATTACCGGATTGTTCATCACGATGCCAAACTCGCCATTATGGAAGCGCGCTGGGGGTTATGCCCAGACATGGGCGCTAATGTTATGCTTTCAGGCTTAGTAAAACGCGACCAAGCACTTTGCCTAGCAAGCCATGCCGAACCAATAAACGCACAAGACGCTTTTGAACTCGGTTTAGTAACAAAAACAACCGACGATACCGATAAAGCAACTAAAGAGATGCTTGATACACTGCTAGCGCGCTCACCTGACACATTAGCCGCAATAAAGCGTGTGACTCAACAAAGCTATAAAGCCCCAGCTCGAAAAATACTCGCCAAAGAAACATGGAGCCAAATTCGCTTACTGATCAACCCTAATACTAAAAAAGCCATTGCTAAAGCTAAAGGGAAAGCTGATATTGAGTTTTCAAACGCCAAGCGCTGGTAACATTGATGGTAATACTAAGGCACAATGCATAAAACAGCGTTATTTGTTAAAGTTAGGCTCTTCTATTCTAGTGAGCCAAATTAATGAAATACCTACTAAGTAGCGCAATTATTTTATTGTGCTTGGCAACAAGCAAATTCACTATGCATCTTCTTGATGCAAGTTTTCCTGCTCCTCTACTCGCCATGGTTTTGCTGCTAACGTTACTGTTATTGGGCATAGTTAAAGAACATCAACTCGCTCCCTGCGCATCACCTATTTTGAATGTAATGCCTATTTTCTTTATTCCTGCAGGCGTCGGTTTTATAGAACATTTAGGGCTAATTAAATCACATTGGCCTTTCTTAACTGCGGTCGTCTTATTAGTCCCACTCAGTAGTTTAATTTTAGTGGCAAGCCTAGTGGGCTATTTTAAAGGCAGAGCTAATAATGACTAACTTAACCACCAGCATAACCCCCAGCCTATGGTGGTTAACCGTGCCATTTATTATTATTCTCTTTATTGCACTAAGAGCGGTTAATCTTAAAATAAATCAGACTATTTTAAAGTCATTAACCAACCCTGTTTTTTTAAGCATTGGCATTATTGCCCTACTGTTAGTCAACCTTAAATTACCCTATTCACAATTTGCCTCACATAGTCAGTTACTAAGTTGGCTATTAGAGCCGGCCATTGTTGCTTTAGCCTTGCCGCTTTATCAGCAATTTATGCACGTACGTAAAAACTTACTATTAATTGTCGCTACTTGCAGTATAGGTATTGTTAACGCCACACTAGTGGCTTTTGTATTAAGTATTTTGTTTGCTGTGCCCTCACAACTGAGCGCCTCTGTTGCGGCACTCAGTGTAACAACGCCTATCACACTGCTGGTTACTGACTCATTAGGAGGAATTAGTTCGCTTGCCGCTGCCATGGTTATTTTTATTGGTTTATTGGGGGCTTTGTTTGGCTTTATGTTACTCAAATTAGTTAAGATTTATAACTTTGAGGCACAAGGAATTGCAATCGGTACCGCGTGCCATGCAATTGGTACGGCGGCAGCTATTGCCGAACACCCAAAAATAGGCGCATTTTCATCAGTGGCTATGGCACTCAGTGCATTATTAACCGCAGTGATAGTACCACTATTATATCCAATTTTAGTTAACACTTTGTTATAGTAAGCAGATAACAGTATCGCTAAAAATAGAGCCCAGCATGATCAGTTCCGAAATTCAGCAATTTGAAAAGTACTACGCCCTACTTACCGAGTATTTAGTTACCTACAGTATGCAAATAGTGGGCGCTATTTTTATTCTACTCGTTGGCCTGTGGGTCGCTAAAAAGCTCGCCGAAGTTGTCGCAAACTTAATGACCCGCCACAACATTGATATCACCCTGACTAATTTTGTCAGTAATGTTGTAAAAGTACTGCTGATCATTATGGTGATCATTATTGCGCTGGGTAAAATTGGTATTAGTGTGACCCCATTTGTTGCTGCAATAGGTGCCGCCTCATTAGGCGCAGGCTTAGCGTTACAAGGTATGCTTTCTAATTATGGCGCGGGGCTTGCTATTATTGCTACACGGCCATTTGTGGTCGGCGATACCATAGAAGTAAAAGGTGTTAGCGGCCAAGTAAAAGTAATTGAGCTGGGGCACACCATATTAATTAATGAAGAAAAAGTAGAAATAACCATTCCTAACAAACATATTGTTGGCGAAATTCTGCATAACTCATTTAATTATTCACTGGTAAAAGGTGAAATAGACATAGCCTACAGTGCCTGTAGTGATAATGCGATAAGCCTTATTGAAAACGTATTAGTCAATCACGAACTCGTCGCTAAAAAACCCAATGCACAAATTGGCATAGAGCGCTTTGCTGATAGCGGAGTCACCATTAGTTATCGTTATTGGGTGCCCACCACTAAAATTATTGAAACTAAACTCGCTATAAATGGCGGTGTGTATAAAGCGATTAACGATGCCAATATTGAAATTCCGTTTCCACAACGCATTGTTACGCTTAATAAAAGCGACTTAAAATAAATAAAAACCTTAATATGATTTTAAATCATATTAAATTAATTAAGCGTGCTTACAAATAAAATAATAACGAGTCCTTATGCATCAATCACCTTTTTATTTAGGCGACTGGCAGGTAACACCTGCCAGCAATTGTATACAATGTGCTGAAAAAGTAACACAATTAGAACCTAAAGCAATGGATGTATTATTATATCTGTGCTTACAAAAAGGCGATATGGTCACCAGTGACGAGTTACTCAATCAGTGCTGGCAAAACATTGAAGTAGGCGATAACCCACTGCATAAAACCATCACACAACTGCGAAAAGCACTGGGTGATAAGGCAAGCTCCCCGCAATACATAGAAACCATTCGTAAACGCGGCTACCGTATTATTGCAAAGCTTGAGTTTCCATTTGCAGAAGATACATCAAGCCCTGTAAACACGTGGCAAGGCGGTTCTCCTTTTTTAGGCTTAAGCGCGTATAACCCAACCGATACTCATTTATTTTTTGGTCGTAACCAAGCCATCACCACCTTACTCGAAAACGTATCAAACCAAGTAAAATCTGGCCGTGCTTTTTGCTTAATACTTGGCCCAAGTGGTACGGGTAAATCGTCGTTAGTCAATGCGGGTATTTTACCGAAGCTACTTGATGAGCGAGGTTATGATAGTATTGGCGTTGTTTCATACACTCAGCTCGACTTTGCAGATGTGCATCAAACTAGGCTCTATTTAGATTTAGCCTCTGCCATGCTTGATTGGGATATAAACCAACACCCCGTATTTGAAGGATTAAGCTCGCAAACACTGGCGCAGCAATTAGAGCACACAATTGACGAAGCGATAAACACGTTACAAACTGCAATCAGTAAGGCAAATACAAAGCTAAACACACCGCAGTTTTTTTTGTTTATAGACCGCTTAGAGGTGCTGCTTTCATCGCCACTATTTAGTCCCAACACCCGAAGTCATTTTTTATCGATTATTGAACGTTTAGCCACCTCTAAAGCGGTGATCGTATTTAGTGCGTGTCGTAACGACTTTTACCCTTTAGTGGTAGAGCAACCCAGCCTTATGGCCGCAAAAGCGAATGGCGCCCATTATGATTTAACCCCTCCCAACCGCCAGGAACTACAACAAATTATTCGCTTGCCGGCATTAACCGCTAATTTAACGTTCTCACACGACCCGCAAACCAAAACTCCGCTGGATGAAATACTGTGTGCAGATACCGCCAACAATCCTGATGCCCTGCCCATGTTGCAATACACACTGCAAGAGCTGTATTTACAGCGCAGTGATAATAATGAGTTATTGCACAGCGTGTATGAAAAACTCGGCGGTATTGAAGGCGCCATTGGTAAAAAGGCAGAAGATGTTTTTATTGGGCTGAGCGCAAAACAACAACAACAACTAAAAAGCGTATTATCGCAGTTAGTGACGCTAAACCCAGATGGTAAAACCATTACTAGCCGTGCGGCCCGCTTACAAGCATTAACCAACACCAGCCAAAAAGAGCTGGTTCAAGCCATGGTCGATAGCCGCTTATTTGTATCGCATTTACAAAACCAAGAAGCCTGCTTTAGCCTTGCCCACGAGGCATTATTACGCCAATGGCCACGTGCTAAACAGTGGATAAACGATCATAAAGATGCCCTTGCTATTAAAAGCCGTTTGCACCACCACACGCAACACTGGCTTAATGAACATAAAAGTAGCGCTTACCTATTAGCACCGGGTAAACCATTGCAAGAAGCGCTCACGTTATTAAACGACAATATATTCAAACTAGACAATGACGAACGCGCCCTTATAAATAACTCTCTCAAAAATAGTAAAACAAAAACAATAATAAAACGCGGCACGATTGCACTGCTTTACTTACTTACCTGTGTTGCCCTATTCATGAGTTTCACTAGTTTTCAAGCGCAGCAACTTGCACAGCAAAAGCGCCAAGAGGCCGAAAGCCTACTTGGCTTTATGGTCGGTGACTTTGCCGATAAACTGCGCAGCGTTAAGCGTATGGATTTGCTCGATGGAATTAGTAATAAAGCGCTGGAGTATTTTACCAATCAAGCAGAAGAGCCCAGCTCTCTTTTTAGTTTTAACGACCAAAAAGCCGAATTTAACAACCGCTTTCAATATGCACAAACTCTTGAGGCCATGGGCGAAGTGGCCTATTCGCGCGGTAAAACCAATGAGGCTAAAACCGCCTTTGAAAACGCCCGCACGCGTCTTGAGGCACTTTTAAAAATACAACCAAATAATTTAGAACTACTCACCCTTGCCGGTGCCAATGCTTTTTGGCTCGGTCAGCTTCATTATGATAAAAGCGATTACGCAGCCACTGAGCCATTATTTAAAAAATATCATGCCTACAGTGAGAAAATGTATTCATTAGCACCGAATGATTTTAACTCGATTATGGAGCTATCGTATTCGCATAATTCGCTGGGTTCTTTGTATTTAAAGCAATTTAACTACACTGCCGCGAAACAACGCTTTACAAAGTCGCTCACCCTTAAAAATGAAGCCCTTGAGCTTAAACCCAATAACAAAAATTTATTGCGCGATAAAGCAGACACCATTAGTTGGCTTGCAAAAACTGAAGAAAGGCTTGGTAACTTTAATGCCGCATTAACCATGTATGAAAATGCATCTAATGAGTTAAAAAGTTTATTAATTGAATATCCAGATGATGCCAGTTTATCAAGCAGTTTAGCTTATACTTATATTCAACAAAGCTACCTTTTGAGCTACCTGCCAAATAAACAACCAGCCTACAAAAAAGCACAGCAAGCCACAAAAACAGTTAATACCGCACGATTGCAAGATCCAAAAAGTAAAGACATTCAACATTCTTATTATCGTTTTTTAGCCCACCAGCTAATGCTTTCACCTAATAAAAACATTGATAACCGAGTTAAGGATATTATTAACTTTTTGAAAGTGCAGGACTTTAAAAATAACTTTGCAATTAATACTCAATTGATCCTTATACAGTACTTTATTGATAGACAGTCACCACTTAAAGCATATGAGTTTTTAACAGCCCTTGAAAATGATACAAGCTACCAACAGTACATAGCTAATAAAGCAAAGAGTGGTGATAATGTAGACTTTACGAATATAAATTTACTTAAAGCTAAATTAGCTGAAAATACCGTACAGCGAGAGCAATTTTGCTTAAATGCGCTTAAAGCCATTGCTGAAACAGTAAAAATAAACCAAAGCGTTCACGTAACGCACCCGCTGTTACAGGCATACACCTGCTTAAATAGAGCAAACGAAATCCCCAAAATAAAAGCAAGTCTAGTTAAATTAGGCATTACTCACTTTAAACTATAACCACGAATACAAAAGGAAATAATATGGATAGCTCTCAAGAACAAATTAACTTTACTGTAAATATTGAATTAGACAGTAACGACAACGCCAATTTTACATACTTTAAAGATAACAAAGAAGTCTCTGGCGGCGGAGTTGTAAGAACCGAGACTGCGGGCATTTATAGTTTAGATGAAACCACAATTGAAAATGGATTTTTATTTACTGGCGCGACTATTACTGATGTCGATAAAGAAACGCCTTGCGCCCAAAACTTCAGCTTTAAAGTAAGCGATAATGGCCGCAAAATTACTATTATCGATACCGATGAAAACCCAGGTACTGCCTGTTTGATATTTAATGTTGAGTGCAACGGCACAGCCTATGAAAGCACTGATCCGCAAGTTGAAAATAGAGGTGAAAATTAATTAACATCGATTAATTATTGATTTTTAAATTGCACAGGGCTGATTTATTCCTTTGCAATTTTATAAGCCAAACACTTTAACGTTTACACATACCAAGCAGCATCATTAATAACTATCCTTTATTACTAATTTATAATAAAAACCTCAACTTTCAATTGCTGAGTAACTAATTTTCACCTTGCATAGGTTACTTAAAACCTGTGCAAATATGGTTTTTATCATTAAATATCAGCAAGTTAAAAACAGAAGATTACCGAAAGGTTTAATTGCACTTTTTTAAGTAAATTTGTAGACATCAAAAACGTCTGTACCATGCTAAGGCTAAAACGTGTCTAAACAAATTAATAACAAAGAAACTGCAGCAATTAAAAATGATAAAGCGCTCTCCTTCGAGAGTGCTTCATCGAGCCCTTTTTTAAATGCTCAATTTAGTGCTTTAATTGAATTGTTTAATGGCACTGCTGAAGGAATATTTGTAATTAATGAACAAGGTGATTTTGAGTTTGCAAACCCAAAAGCAGCACAGCTATTAGGTTACTCTCAGCAATCTCTAATAGGCGAAAATTTACTGTCGTTTTTACACGGTGCAGACCTTGATAAATATAAACAGACGTTATTAAATTGGATAGACATTAAAGATACTTCCCTTAGCTTTGGCCCAAATGAAATAAAAATAAATAAAGCGAATGGTGATATTATTGAAGCAGACTTATCAATATCTAGCATGCCAAAAAGTATTGCATCGGCGCAAAAATTATACGTTTGCATACTTCATGATCTCAGTACGCATAAAGCGATGTACAACCGTTTAAAAATACAAGCTTCAACCGATCACTTAACTGGGCTCGCTAATCGTTTAGCTTTAGATGAGTCACTAAAAAAATACTGGCAAGAAAGTATTCAAAGCCAACAACCTCTAACCAGCATATTGATTGATGTAGATCACTTTAAAAAATTCAACGACACCTATGGGCATATTAAAGGTGATAAATGCTTACAAAAAATTGCAAAAATGCTTTTGCATTGTATCCCGTCAAGAGAGTGTTTGGCAGCGAGATATGGCGGTGAGGAGTTTGCTATTATTTTACCGCGTTGCGATATAAAAAGTGCAACGATTGTTGCCAAGCATGTACAACAACAAATTAATGCGATGACATTTACAGATATAGGCCTGCCACCAGAGGTTAAAGTTAGTGTGAGCCAAGGGATTGCCTGTGAGCACAATAGTCAATACCGTACCTACGAGGCGCTGTTGTACGCCGCAGACACGGCTTTGTACCGCGCAAAAACCGAAGGTAGAAATAAAATAAGTACTGTTGTTTAAAGTTTAAATTAAAGGCCATTCCATGGCGCTATATCTACCCTAAAAGCCACTAAATTGAGTTACTTTACTGGCGTTTAGATTAATTTTAAATGCTGTAGATAAGAGATTAATCTTTATATAAAAATTACAGTAGTAACAAACTACCTAATCCTAAAAAGGTTACAAAGCCGACAATATCAGTGACTGTGGTTAAAATAACTGAGCCTGATAATGCAGGGTCAATTTTCATTTTATCTAAGATAGACGGGATCACTACGCCCGCTAACGACGCAGCCACTAGATTAAGCAGTATCGCCACAGTAATGGTTATACTAAGCATAATATCGTTAAACCATAGGAAAGTTAGCAAGCCAATCACTAAAGCCCATACCAAGCCATTTACCGCGCCCACACGCAGCTCTTTTTTAAGCAGTGCCTTACGGTTGGAGTCGGTAACCTGACCAAGCGCAAGACCACGCACTATAACCGTTAAGGTTTGGCTTCCGGCAATACCCCCCATTGAAGCGACAATCGGCATCAATACAGCTAAAGCAACCACTTGTTCTATGGTGGCGCCAAATAAACCAATAAACCACGAGGCTAAAAATGCCGTCGCTAAGTTGATACCTAGCCAAATACCTCGGTTTTTAGCACTTTTGCGAACACTAGCAAATAGGTCTTCGTCTTCTCGTAAACCACCCGCCTTTGCTGTGGCTTCGTCAGCGATTTCTTGACGTAATTCATAAGCAGATGCAATGGTTAATCGCCCTATTAGTTTGTTATCGGCATTAACCACGGGCATGGCCATTTGTTCACTATGAATAACCACTTCAGCGGCTTCATATAAATCATGGTCTGCATGCAATGAGGTAAAGTCATGATTAGCTAAGGTCATTAAACTCTCATTATCATGCGCTTTTATCAGGTCATTAACTGCCACTTCGCCTATTAAGCTGCCTTTGCGGCTCACTAAATAAATCACTTCGCTGTACTGCGGTAACCCTTTGTGGAGTAACTTTTTAGCGCCGCCGGCTGTGAGTTTGTCTGACACCTTTAAAAAGTCAAAGCCAATCCAGTGACCTAGTTGCTCAGGCGTATATTGTTGCGCCAGCTCGTATTGTTTGGTTTGTGCTTCATCAAGCTGCTTTTTTGCATAATCAATAAAGCGCTGCGGGATCACTTCTTCTAACTCAAGCAGCTCTTCAACGTTAACTTCGTCTAATAATTTAAAACCGTCACTGTCATCTAGGGTTTGCAGTAACCATAAACAGCTATCTTCACTTAAATTAACGAAAATTTCGTGTTGCGTGTCTTCATCTAGTAAATGCCAAATTTCAAGGCGCTGCTCTTTAGGAATAGCTTCAAATAATAAGGATAAGTGTTCCGTTGATAAGGTTTGCTGAGCATCAATAAGTAATTTATTTTTGCGCTCAGTGGTATCACACTGCAATAAGTCGTTTATGAGTTGTGGTAACTGATCAACCGGATACTCTATCATTTAAAAACCCTAAAATAGTCTTTCACTATAAATTTACTGTAATAAGTAAGCACTTATTAATGAGAATAGCTAATAGTGTACATTAGACACGCATAAAAATATTAAAAAATCGCTGTGTTGTTAAATATTTATGGTTGTAGCGTGCTATAAACTATCGCGCTTTAGCTAAAAATAAAGCCAAAAAAAGCCGTAACTAAACACGTTACGGCTTGCTAAAAAATTAATAACTCAGCGCTATTTATATTTTAAATTGCCCCACTAGGTCACCCAAGTTCTCACCGCGTCCCGCTAAGTGCTTACTAACTGAAGAAGTGGTTTTACTCGACTGTGTTAACTCATTAACTATTTCTTGAATAGCATACACGTTACGGTTAATTTCTTCTGTAACACTACTTTGCTCGGTAGCGGCAGTGGCAATTTGTGTACTCATATCATTAATGGTGGTCACGGACGTAGTTACCGCACCTAAGCTTTCAGATATAGCCCGTGAAGACTCAACTGAGCGGTTACAGCTTTGTTGACTCGCATGCATTGCATCAACCGCTGCCGTTACTAAATTATGTAACTCGCTTAGCATTTCGTTAATTTCTAATGTGCTGTCTTGGGTTCTACTCGCCAGGCTTCTTACTTCATCAGCCACCACCGCAAACCCACGGCCTTGCTCACCTGCGCGTGCCGCTTCAATAGCCGCATTTAATGCCAGTAAGTTTGTTTGTTCAGCAATGCCACCAATTACACTTAATACGCTATTAATTTTTTTAGATTGCTCACTCAAGGAGTTAACCTGCTCCGCGGCTTGATTAATTTCGCTCATTAAGTTTGATACTTCGCTCAGTGAAACATCTACACAATCTTGCGCGTTGGCCACTTCTTTTGTCGCTGCCTGCGTTGATACCGCAACTTGCGTGGTATTTTGCGCTACCTCATGCGAGGTTGCTGACATTTCGGTAATCGCTGTTGCCACTAAATCGGTTTCATGGTTATGCTTTAATAATTTATCTTCAATTAGCAATGTTTGCGTATTAATGTCTGAAGAAGCTGTTTTAACGTCACTTGTTACATCAACCACTCCGGCAATAATACTGTGTAGCTTGCTCACAAATACATTGAAAGATTCACCTAACTGACCAATTTCATCATGAGTATCTATTTCTAAACGTCGGGTTAAATCCCCCTCCCCTTTGGCAATATCGTCTAAGCTTTGCACCATACGTTTAATTGGTTTTAGCATATTATTAGAAGCGTACAACGCACCGGCTGCTGCTAAACCAAGCAGTAGAAGTGAGATTAAAACCAAAGTGGTCATTTTTTCGCTTAAATGGCGCTCCATGGTTGTTTGATATTTTACCAGTTCGGCTTCAATATCATCCATATATGTGCCAGTGCCTATCATCCAATTAGTACCTGGGATCATGGCTGCATAACCAATTTTTTCGACTAAGCCGCTAGTATTGGGCTTTTGAAAATGATAAGTAAACGAGCCACCGCCTTTACGCGCTTGCTCAAGTAAGCCAACCACTATTTTTTTACCGTTAGGGTCGGTCATGCCTATTTTACTTTGCCCTTCTATCGCATCACCCAGTAATGCATGAAAAACACTAATACCATCGGTATCATAAATAAAGTAGTAACCATCTTCACCAAAGGTTAAATCTCGCAACGCATCTTTAGCGTCTTGTTCATTTCCTTGCGCTAATTGGTATTGCACTACTTTAGAGCCGATTTCTATTTCTGTTCTTAATAGAGTTTGTTTATCAGCAATTAATTTAGTTTTGAACTCATTAAAGTTTTGCTGTTGATTTTGCATCTCTAAATAATAAGAACCTGCCATAAAACTGATTAGTAATACAATCAAAGGTAAAACAGCCAGCAGTAGCAATTTGGTTTTTAAGCTTAAATTACCCATTATTTCTCCAATTAACATTATAAGCTATCAAGCTTTTTATTTTGCAGCCACTTAGCAACTACGTTTCCATTGTTTGTATTACTGACAACAGCGCTACACTTGTATATAAATTAAGCACAAACAGGGTTGTTGCGCAATTTAATACACTCGTATGTTAGTAAAACATACTAAAATCAACTTTATAACTAGACGATAGTATAAAAGCAGTAATAAATAACTGATTTTTCTCATGCTATAAATTCTTACTAGTGCACAGCTTATTACCTTACGATTAAATCTTAACTAACCTCAGTAACACTATTTTAGCTTTAATGAAAATTAAATATTGGGCATCACACAAAGGCCTTGCTTTCTGAGTTAAAACACAAATAATGAAGCAACTAACTACTGGGTAAGAATGAGGAAAATGAGTTATATACTAACCACCCAATGCGCAGACGATATAGGTTTAATCGCCAAAATTACCGGACTGTGTAATGAGCACAATTTAAATATTATTCGTAATAACGAATTTGTAGATAAAGATGCGCAGCGCTTTTTTATGCGCACAGAGCTTACTGGCGAACCACACACTGAGTTTTTGTCACAACTGCGCGATGTATTACCTGCTGGCGCAAAAGTGGCACTGCACGGTGAAGAAAAAACCAAAGTGGTACTATTAGCTACAAAAGAAGCTCATTGTTTGGGCGGCATGTTACTTAAGCAATTTGAACAAGCCCTAAACATAGAGATACTAGCCGTTATCGCCAATTACCCTACTTTAGAGCCTCTAGTGAAAGGGTTTGATATTCCTTTTCATATGGTTTCTCATGAAGGACTTACGCGCAGTGAGCACGACGAAAAAGTCGGTGACTTAATTGCCAGCTATAACCCAGACATTATTGGCCTAGCTAAATATATGCGTATTTTAAGCCCTGAATTTGTAGGTCGTTTTGAGGGTAAAATCATTAATATTCATCACTCATTTTTACCTGCTTTTATTGGTGCAAAACCATATCATCAGGCGTTTGAACGTGGTGTGAAAATTATTGGTGCCACGGCTCACTTTGTTAATAATGAGCTAGACGAAGGCCCTATTATTTTACAAGACGTATCGAGTGTGACTCATGCGAATACAGCTGAGATGATGGCTAAAATGGGTAAAGATGTAGAGAAAACGGTGTTTTCTAAAGCACTGCAACTAGCATCAGAACATAAGCTGTTTATTAATGGC
This sequence comes from Pseudoalteromonas sp. MER144-MNA-CIBAN-0113, assembly GCF_040308965.1. Classification (NCBI taxonomy): domain Bacteria; kingdom Pseudomonadati; phylum Pseudomonadota; class Gammaproteobacteria; order Alteromonadales; family Pseudoalteromonadaceae; genus Pseudoalteromonas; species Pseudoalteromonas sp. MER144-MNA-CIBAN-0113. Next base: position 20,643 of record NZ_JBEOOG010000008.1, on the reverse strand, counting down.
AATAAAACCGTGGTATTTTCATAATTAGCTTTATATCAAAATTAAAAATGCCAGCTACTAAGCTGGCATTTTTTATAAGTAAATATTAAACCTTACCTAATTAGGGTGTGTAATACGTTGGTGCCCCAGGGCCTACTGGCATACCTAAAACAAATACCCATAAATAAAACAGTACCACCCAGCCAACAAAGAAAATTAAGCTGTATGGCAACATAGTGGCTACCAAAGTACCTATTCCCATGTCTTTTTTGTATTTAGTGGCAACCGCGAGGATTAAACCAAAGTAACTCATCATCGGAGTAATTAAGTTAGTTACTGAATCACCAATACGGTAAGCCGCTTGAATTGTCTCGGGGGCATAACCTATAAGCATCAGCATAGGAACAAATATAGGTGCTGTTACTGCCCACTGCGCTGACGATGAGCCTAAAGTTAAGTTAACTAACGCACACATTAAAATAAACAGTACAAATACTTCCGGTCCAGTTAAGCTAAGTGCTTGTAGTAATGCGGCACCATTAATCGCTAAAATCGTACCTAAGTTAGTCCATTTAAAAAATGCCACAAACTGTGCAGCAAAAAACACTAATACAATGTACATGCCCATAGAGCTCATACTTTTGCTCATGGCATTGATCACGTCTTTATCATTTTTCATGGTACCAACCACGCGACCATACACAAAACCTGGAATACCAAAGGTGACAAAAATAAACACCACAATCCCTTTTAAAAACGGAGAGTGAGCAACCAGCCCCGTTTCAGGATTACGTAAAATACCGTCGGCAGGAACAATAGTCCAAGCAAGTAACAATGAAACCAGAAGTAATGAAACCCCAGCCCATTTTAAACCTGATTTTTCTTTGTCAGTTAAACCCGCAATATTATTTTGAGCTAAATCTTCACTGGCTTCATCTGGATTATATTTACCTAAACGTGGCTCAACAATTTTCTCAGTAACAAGTGTGCCTAAAACAGCAATTAGCAACACCGAAATCATCATAAAATACCAGTTTGCTTCAGCGCCAACTTGGTAAGTTGGGTCAATCATTTGTGCTGCAGGCGTAGTAATACCCGCTAATAACGGATCGATAGTGCCAAGTAATAAATTAGCGCTATAGCCGCCCGATACACCAGCAAACGCTGCAGCAAGACCTGCAAGCGGATGACGACCTAAGCTATGAAATATCATTGCCGCTAGGGGGATCAATACTACATAACCCAGCTCAGACGCTGTGTTTGATAAAATAGCAGCGAAGACCACCATAAAGGTTACTAAGCGTTTAGATGCACCCATAACCATGCCACGCATTGCCGCAGACAATAACCCTGAATGCTCGGCAACACTCACACCTAATAGCGCCACTAACACCGTACCTAATGGAGCAAAGCTGGTAAAGTTAGTCACCAAGCCCGTTACAATACGCTGTAAGCCCTCAGCACTGAGTAAGCTAACCACTTCAATTACACCATCTGGATCGCGCCCAGCAGAGCCCTCAGGACGAGGATCGATGGCACTTAGTCCAAACCAATCGGCAACGCCACTAAATAAAATAATGGCAATACAAAACAGCGCGAATAAGGTAATTGGATGGGGAAGCATGTTCCCTAAAAATTCTACTGTGGCTAAAAATCGATTGAACCAGCCGCCCTTTGCGACCTGATTTTCATCTTGGGATGTGTGTGGTGAGTCTATTGAGTCTGACATACCATGCTCTCTTAATTACAAAATGCCCGTAACCTAGCATTATTTTCTGAGCAGGTCATGTAATAAAGATGAATGACTTGTTATGTCATGGTAATTAACTAATTGGTTTGTTGTAATGGGATTGCAAAAAAGAGGCTCTCGCCTCTTATTTAGTCTGCTTAGGCTTGCTCTATGGGTTCTAGTTGTAGTTTTGCAGCAATTAAAACAGCTTGAGTTCGGTTATAAACACCGAGTTTTCTAAATATGGCAGTAATGTGTGCTTTGACTGTGGCTTCTGAAATGTGAAGTTCGTACGCAATTTGTTTATTCAGTAAACCTTCGTGCAAATATTGTAAAACGCGGTATTGCTGTGGAGTAAGTGATGCCACTTGTGCGGCAATTTCTCTATCTGCGCCTTCGATTTCAGCCACTTTACTTTTTAGCTCGGTTGGCAGCCAAGTATCGCCTTCAAGTATTTGGTTAATTGCGTTGGCAATATCGTCAGATGATGAAGACTTAGGAATAAACCCCATTGCCCCATAACCCATAACTTTCGAAACAATATTTACATCTTCACTACCCGAAACCACCGCAATAGGTAAGCTTGGGTAATCTTCACGTATACGGATCAAGCCGTATAAGTCACCGTTACCTGGCATGTGTAAATCTAGTAGTAATATATCAAGATCTTCTTGTTCGCTTAACACCTGCAATGTGCTATCAAAATCCGCTGATTCAAATACTTCCAAACCCGCAAACTTTGCACTCAAAGCGCCCTTTAGTGCTTCACGAAATAACGGATGATCGTCCGCTATTAAAAACTGACTCATTGTTCACTCCCAAAAATTCGGCTGCTGTCCAATAGACAACAGCCGATATACTACGTTTAGAATCAACTTCTAATCAAGCTTTTAACGCGAAATTAACGATTTAATCGATTTTCTACTAGCTCATCAACCACTGACGGATCAGCAAGTGTTGAGGTATCACCAAGCTGTTGGTACTCATTTGCCGCGATTTTACGTAAAATACGACGCATAATTTTGCCCGAACGAGTTTTTGGTAAACCTGGCGACCATTGAATCATATCGGGTGATGCTATTGGGCTTAGCTCTTTACGTACCCAATTACGGATCTCTTTGGTCAGCTCATCACTCACAGTAACGCCTTCATTAGGAGTTATATAAACGTAAATACCTTGGCCTTTAATATCATGTGGGTAACCTACCACTGCCGCTTCAGCTACAGCTTCATGAGCAACTAATGCGCTTTCAATTTCAGCAGTACCTAAACGGTGCCCAGACACATTAAGTACGTCATCAACGCGTCCTGTGATCCAATAATCACCGTCTTCATCGCGACGACAACCGTCACCAGTAAAGTACACACCAGGATAAGCGCTAAAGTAGGTTTGTTCAAAGCGCTCATGGTCGCCATACACGGTTCGTGCTTGTGAAGGCCAGCTATCTAAAATCACAAGGTTACCGTCAACCGCACCTTCTAATGTATTGCCTTCAGCATCAAATAACGCCGGTGCAATACCAAAGAATGGACGAGTTGCAGAGCCAGGTTTCATATCGGTTGCACCTGGTAATGGCGCAATCATGATGCCACCGGTTTCAGTTTGCCACCACGTATCTACAATTGGACAATTAGATTTACCAATTTTTTCATAGTACCAGGTCCATGCTTCTGGATTGATTGGCTCACCCACAGAACCTAAAATGCGCAAGCTGTCGCGATGTGAGCTGGCAATCGGCTCTTCGCCTTTGGCCATCAATGCACGAATGGCAGTAGGTGCTGTGTATAAAATTGTCACGTTATGTTTATCAACCACTTCACCCATACGACCTGCTGTTGGGTAAGTCGGTACGCCTTCAAATACGACTTGCGTACACCCATTAACGAGCGGCCCGTAAGCAATATAACTGTGACCTGTGATCCAGCCAACATCAGCACTACACCAAAAAATATCATCGTCTTTTAAATCAAAAATGTATTCGTGGGTCATAGATGAATAGACTAAATAGCCACCGGTGGTATGAACCACACCTTTAGGCTGACCCGTAGAACCCGAGGTATACAGAATAAACAGCGGGTCTTCAGCATTCATGTGTTCAGGTTCGCACTCTGGCGCTTGATCTGCAACTAAGTCATGCCACCAAATATCATGGTCGTGCCAATCAACATCGCCTGACGTTAGTTTATGTACCACTACATGTTCAACAGTGGTGACTGAATCTTGTAATACGGCTTCATCTACATTGGCTTTGAGCGGAACACAGTTACCTGCACGTCGGCCTTCATCTGACGTGATCACCACTTTAGCGCCCGAGTCGTTAATACGATCCGCAATAGCTGACGGTGAAAAACCACCAAAAATAACTGAATGAATTGCGCCTATACGAGCACAAGCCTGCATTGCATATATAGCTTGTGGGCTCATTGGCATGTAAATGGCAACACGGTCACCTTTTTTCACACCCAACTTTTTTAAACCATTGGCAAATTTAGCAACTTCATCATGTAGTTGTTGGTAGGTAATATTTTCGCTTTGCGAAGGATCATCGCCTTCCCAAATTAACGCTACTTTATCTGCTTTTGTTTTTAAGTGACGATCAATACAGTTATATGAGGCATTAAGGTAGCCATCTTCATACCATTTGATATTGATATGGCCTTTATCAAATGAAGTGTTTTTTACTTTTGAATATGGAGTAAACCAGTCAAGACGCTTACCGTGCTCAGCCCAAAACCCTTCAGGGTCCTCAATAGACTGTTTATACATCGTATTATATTTTTCATTATCGACGAGCGCTGCGTTTTTAATGTGCGCAGGAACTGGATAGATACTTTGTGACATATTAGTCTCCAATTTATATTACTTGCCTTAGGCTTTTCATCAAGGATTACTCAGCAGTGCACTATTAAATATTAGACATTAGTTGTATCTGAGTTCAAACAACGATTATCTTATCTATAATCCTCATGGCTACACCCTATTTACATAAAAAACATACTATTAAATAAAAGTATATGAACACTCAATAATTATTAAACCTTAGTCTAATAGACTAATAGTTGATTGAGTAAATTGTGTACATATACAACAGTAGCTTGAATATTTAAAAACTTTGATTGTTTATTAATAATTCGTATTTACTAACAAATTAGATTAAAGATAATTAAATTCAATCTGTTAGTACTATATAAGTAACACACATTAATACATATCATAAGCAAACAACATACAACAAGTAGCCTATAAAAGGACGCAACAATGAAATTTACTCCAATTAAAACACTGGCAGCTATTGCTGTACTATGTGCACTTTCTAGCACAGCTTATGCTGCAAAAATAGGTGATACAGAATTTACCTACGGTGGATACATTAAACTCGACGCAATGTGGAGTGACTACTCAGCAGGCGCTCCTGCGGGCACCAGTGTTGGCCGTGATTTTTATGTGCCAAGTACACTAACCGTTGGTAACGATAATAGTTCAGACGCCGTATTTGATATGCACGCTCGTGAGTCACGTTTTAATTTTGGAACTGCTACCTTATTAGATAACGGTAAAACGGTTAAAACTAAAATAGAGCTAGACTTTTTATTGTCAGCTCCTGGCGGCAACGAGCGTGTGTCTAATTCATACTCTCCGCGCATTCGCCATGCATTTATCTCATATGATGGCTGGTTATTTGGTCAAACATGGTCAAACTTTCAAAACGTCGGTGCATTACCAGAAGCACTTGATTTTGTTGGTCCTGCAGAAGGCACGGTGTTTGTTCGTCAATCTCAAATTAAATACACTACGGGTGCATGGTCATTCTCGTTAGAGAACCCAGAAAGCACAATTACTACAGCCGGCGGTGGCATGGCCGTAACTGATGATGCCTCATTACCTGACTTTACCGCACGCTACACCCATAATGCTGATTGGGGTAACTTTGTAGTAACAGCCCTTGCTCGTCAACTGACCTACAAAGTAGGTGGTGTTGATGCCGATGAAACCTCATTTGGTGTTAGTGCATCGGGTATGGTGAAGCTTGGTGAAGACAATCTAAAATTTATGCTTACCCAAGGTAAAGGACTAGGTCGTTATGTGGGTCTAAACGTAGCACGTGGTGCGGTTCTTAATGGTGATGACCTAGATGCGATTGATTCAACATCTGGTTTTATTGCGTATCAACATAAGTGGAACAGCCAGTGGCGCTCTACTTTCTTATATTCGTTCTTGTCTGCTGATAATGATGAAAACCTACTTGCAATGTATGGCGACCCTACAGAATCAAGCCAAAGCTACAGCGCAAATATTTTATACTCACCGGTTAAACGTCTAACCTTTGGCGCTGAATTTAAACATGCAGAACGCGAGCTTGAAAGTGGCGTAGATGGCGATCTAGATCGTTTACAATTTTCTGTAAAGTATGCGTTTTAATTTCCTAACCAATTAAAATACTGATTTACTTCCTGAGCGGCTTCGGCCGCTTTTTTTGTTTTTAACCAGAGCTCAAGTTAACCAAATCCATGCGCTTTACTTAAAAAATATTAAAGACGTGTAAAATACCCAGCAAACGCAATTGCAAATCACTCTCATTTAGATTAAATTACCACCCACATTTAATCTTATGGGAAACATGATGCTGTACAAACATAAAAACTCTGCATTTAAACTGAGTCTACTTACTTCACTGGTTTTATCTGGGCATGCTGTTGCAAACGACACGCAAGACGACCTACCTTTAGAAAAAATTGCCGTTTATGGGCAACATCATAAAAATTATATTACCGAAGAAGCACAGTCAGCGACTAAGCTAGGTTTAACCATTAAAGAAACTCCGCAATCAATTTCTGTTGTCTCACGCGCGTTGATGGATGACTTTTCACTTGATGATATTAATGCGGTATTAGAAAGCACCCCAGGCGTAACAGTGGAACAAATAGAAACCGATCGTACTTACTTTAAAGCCCGTGGTTTTGAAATAACTAACTTTTTAATCGATGGCTTAGGCACACCGCAAACCTCTGGTTCAATTCAAGGGACACTTGATACTGCAATTTACGACCGTGTTGAAATTGTACGTGGTGCCAATGGCATGATGACCGGTGCAGGTAACCCATCAGCGACTGTAAATATGGTGCTAAAAAAACCAACCTACACCACGCAAGCTAATGCATCTGCTTCTTATGGTTCTTGGAATAACAAACGTGTAGATATTGATGTTTCCGCACCGATTAACGATGAACACGCTGTTCGTGCTGTATTTACTAAGCAAGATAAAGAGTCGTACCTAGACCGTTACGAAACCGATAAGACCATTGCCTACCTTGCCTATGAGGGTAAGCTAACTGACGATACATTACTAAGCATTAACTATGTAAACCAGCAAAAAGATGCCGATAGCCCTCTATGGGGCGCGTTACCGCTTTATTACACTGATGGTTCACCAACTGATTATGATGAGTCAACTAGTACAGCTGCAGATTGGTCGTATTGGGATAATAGCGCTGAACGTATATATGTAACACTTGAGCAAAACTTATCAGCGACTTGGGTTGCTAAAGCCCGTTATGCCCATATAAAAAATGAACAAAATTCTGAGTTATTTTATGTATATGGTACCCCAGATAAAGATACTGGTTTAGGTTTAACCGGCTATGCGAGTCGTTATGATTACAAAGACACCCAAGATTTGTTTGATTTATATGCCAGCGGTAAGTTTGAGCTATTTTCTTTAGAGCACGACTTATCATTCGGCATTAGCCAAGCAAACATGGACTTTAATGACCAATCTCTTTATGACTACAGCACAGGAAATGGTTTCCCTGCGATGCCTGATTTGGCGACTTGGGATGGGATAGCACCAGAAGCAACACTGGTTGATAAACCTAACGGCAGTGATGTACAAAATACACAAAGATCGGCCTATGTTTCAACTCGTATAAAACTAGCAGAACCATTAAGCATTTTGGCTGGCGTACGCTATACCGACTGGGAAACTAAAGGTACTGCTTATGATGTAGTGCAAACCCGTGATGACTCAGAATTAATTCCTTATATTGGTACTGTGTACGATTTTACCGAGTCATTATCAGCTTACGCTAGCTACACAGAAACGTTTGTACCACAAAAAGAGTTAGACATTAACGCTGAACAACTGGCTCCTGTTATTGGTAAAAGTGCTGAAGTTGGTTTAAAAGCACAACTTTTAGGTGAGCAAGTATTTGTAACACTGGCCTATTTTGATGCTAAGCAAGATGGACTTGCTGTTGCACTTCCGAGCTCCCTTCCAAGCGATACGCGTTATTACGCTGCAGATGGTATTAACAGTGATGGTTTCGAAATTGAATTAAGCGGTCGCTTAACTGATGATTTAAGTGCCAGTATCAGCTTTAGTAATTTAAGTATTGATGGTGATGAACTCGTTAAAGATTACACCCCAGAAAACCAATTAAAAATGGCAGCCACTTATCAAGTGCCATTTATTGATGGTTTAACCTTAGGTGCTAATTACCGCTGGCAAGATTCTATTAGCCGTGTGCAAGTAAAAGATCCAGCAGGCAACGCATTGGCAACAACAAAACAAGATGCTTATGGCTTACTAGATTTAATGGCCACCTACGAAATTACTCAAAACGTCGGTGTTACCTTTAATGTTAATAACAGCACTGATGAAAAATACATAAACAGCCTCTATTGGGCTCAAGGTTACTACGGGGCACCGCGTAACTACTCATTGTCAGTTAACTGGCAGCTATAAAGCTAACTAGGCTTTAAGCCACTTTATAGCAAACAATAAAAAAGCGCTAACCTAATGGTTAGCGCTTTTTTTTAAGCTCGGGTCAAATCAAGCTTTAAAACAAATGGGCTTAAAGGTCGCCTTCATCACCTAATACGTCTTCGCCATCTTCTGGCTCAACCGTTGCTTTTAGCAATAGCATTTCACGTAATTTACCTTCAATTTCATCTGCAATTTCAGGGTTTTCTTTAAGGAACTTAATCGAATTAGACTTACCTTGGCCAACTTTGTTGCCATTATAACTGTACCAAGCACCTGCTTTTTCAACAATTTTATGCTTAACACCTAAATCAATCAGCTCCCCCTGCTTAGAAATACCTTCACCATACATAATGATAAATTCAGCTTGTTTGAACGGCGGTGCCACTTTGTTCTTCACAACTTTAACACGCGTTTCATTACCAACAACCTCGTCGCCTTCTTTTACCGAGCCAATACGACGAATATCAATACGTACAGAGGCGTAAAATTTCAGGGCATTACCACCAGTTGTTGTTTCAGGGTTACCAAACATTACACCAATTTTCATACGGATTTGGTTAATGAAAATACATAGCGTGTTTGAACGCTTAATGTTACCTGTAAGCTTACGTAGTGCTTGTGACATTAAACGTGCTTGTAGGCCCATGTGTGAATCACCCATGTCGCCTTCAATCTCAGCTTTTGGTGTTAATGCAGCAACAGAATCGACAATCACTACATCAACCGCGCTTGAGCGCACTAACATGTCACAAATTTCCAGTGCTTGTTCACCCGTATCTGGTTGAGATACAAGTAACTCATCAATATTAACACCTAGCTTTTGTGCGTAAACTGGATCAAGAGCATGCTCAGCATCAACAAAGGCACACGTTTTACCTTCTTTTTGAGCTTGCGCGATAACTTGTAATGTTAGCGTTGTTTTACCTGATGACTCTGGGCCATATACTTCAACAATACGCCCCATTGGTAAGCCGCCTATGCCTAAAGCAATATCAATACCTAGCGAGCCTGTTGATACAGCGTCAATGTTTAACGCCTTGTTGTCACCCAATTTCATAATTGAGCCTTTACCAAATTGACGTTCAATTTGTGATAAAGCAGCGTCCAATGCCTTTTGTTTGTTATCGTTCATTTTACTCTCCAAATCCAGCTAATGCAGACAAGTATACTGTATGAAATCACAGTATCAAGCTAATTTTATTATTTTATCTTCTCTATTATAGTTTTTAAAGAAAATACAATAGCTTGCAGCCTAACTTGTGCCCTATCTCCATCAAATACTTGCTCAAACGCCCAGTGTTTACCGTTAATTTGTAGGCCAAACCATACAAGCCCTACCGGTTTGCCCTCAGTGGCACCACCGGGACCTGCAATTCCTGAAATAGCAATGCCAATATCAGCATTAGCCGCCTTACATGCGCCTGCTGCCATCTCAATGACTGTTTGTTCGCTCACCGCGCCAAATTCCTCTAAGGTATCACGCTTCACATTGAGTAATTCATGCTTGGCGTTATTGCTATAAGTGACAAATGCACGGTCAATATATGCTGAGCTGCCTGGGGTATCGGTAAGCGAATAACTCACTCCACCACCAGTACATGATTCAGCGGTAGTGATCCATAAGCGTTTATCCGTTAAAATAGCGCCTAATTGCGCAGCAAGTGTCTTAATCTCTTGATGTAATTCCATATTCAGCCTTTGGGTAAATACATGTCGTTTGATCTTTATGCACCGCACACTATAAAACAACAAACCCCTATGATGCAGCAGTATCTAAAAATAAAATCAGAGCATCGCGATATTTTATTGTTTTATCGGATGGGGGATTTTTACGAACTCTTTTTTGACGACGCAAAACGCGCCGCGCAATTGCTTGATATTTCACAAACACATCGTGGCAAAGCCGGCGGCGATCCTATTCCTATGGCGGGCGTGCCTTATCATGCAGTAGAAAACTATTTAGCCCGCTTAGTACAAATGGGCGAGTCGGTGGCTATTTGTGAGCAAGTGGGTGACCCAGCTACCAGCAAAGGTCCTGTTGAGCGCAAGGTAGTACGTATTGTCACCCCGGGTACTATTTCTGACGAAGCCTTACTGCAAGAACGCCAAGACAACCTTTTAACCAGTGTTTGGCAAAATAAAAAAGGCCAATACGGTATTGCGTATCTTGATATCAACTCAGGACGCTTTAATGTTGTTGAAGTAAACACTGATGAAGCATTTAGCTCAACGCTACAACGCTTAGCGCCTGCTGAATTACTGTATAGCGAACACTTTGAAAATATTCACTTAATTGAACACATTAAAGGGGCAAGACGTCGCCCTGATTGGGAGTTTGACCTTGATACCGCGCAGCACTTACTGTGCGAGCAGTTTGGGACCAAAGATTTAGTGGGATTTGGCGTCGACAAAGCACATAGCGCCCTGGTGGCAGCAGGCTGTTTAATGCAGTACGTAAAAGATACGCAACGTATTGCATTACCGCACATCCGCGCAATCACTCTTGAGCATAACGAACACGCAGTAATTTTGGATGCGCCAACTCGCAAAAACCTTGAACTTACCGTTAATCTATCAGGTGGCTTTGAAAATACCCTTGCTCAAGTGCTTGATAAAACCGCCACAGCGATGGGCTCGCGATTACTTAAGCGTCGTATTCATACCCCTATTCGTAATAAAGACGAGTTAAACTCTCGTCTAAATGCCATTAGTGCTATTTTAGATGTGCAATTATGCAGTGAGCTGCATGACGCGCTCAAAGAGATTGGTGATATAGAACGTGTAATTGCTCGCTTGGCATTACACACGGCTCGCCCACGCGATTTAACAAGGCTTCGTAGTGCGCTTCAAGCATTAGCACCGCTGCATAGCTTATTAAACGATGCCACAGATGCGCGTATTTCTCATATTATAGCCCACTCTAAAGAGCTTCCTGAGCTTCAAGCATTACTTGAACGTGCAGTGATTGATAACCCACCGGTGTTAATTCGTGATGGCGGTGTTATTGCGCCAGGGTATAACAGCGAACTTGATGAGTGGCGTAATTTAAGCCAAGGTGCCACCGATGTGCTTGAACAGCTAGAGCAGCGCGAACGTGAACGTACAGGTATTAGTACACTTAAGATTGGTTATAACCGAGTGCATGGCTTTTTTATTGAAGTGAGCCGCGCCAACTCGCACTTAGTGCCTGCAGATTACATTCGTCGTCAAACATTAAAAAATAACGAGCGCTATATAATCCCAGAACTAAAAGAACACGAAGACAAAGTTCTCGGCAGTCAATCAAAAGCGTTGGCCCTTGAAAAACAATTATACGAACAGTTATTTGAGTTTATTGCTCCGCATATTGAGCAACTACAAATAATGGCCTCGGTCATTGCCGATTTAGATGTACTGAACAATTTAGCAGAGCGTGCCCAAACACTTAATTATGCCAAACCTGAGCTTTGCGATAACGATAATATCAGCATTAAACAAGGCCGCCACCCTGTGGTAGAGCAGGTAATGAAAGACCCGTTTATTGCCAACCCTGTGGAACTCAATAACCAGCGTAAAATGTTGATTATTACCGGCCCTAACATGGGCGGTAAATCAACCTACATGCGCCAAACGGCCCTTATTGTGCTTATGGCACATATTGGCTGTTACGTTCCTGCCGATAGCGCTAAAATTGGTAATATAGATAGAATATTTACCCGTATTGGCGCCAGTGACGACTTAGCATCTGGGCGTTCAACCTTCATGGTTGAAATGACCGAAACCGCGGCAATTTTAAATAATGCCACTGCACAATCATTGGTATTAATGGATGAAATAGGCCGAGGAACCAGTACTTACGATGGTTTATCACTGGCGTACGCTACGGCTGATCACCTCGCTTCAAAAATCGCGGCTAAAACCCTGTTTGCAACCCATTACTTTGAACTTACAGAGCTTGCAGAGCAAACGCCTGGGCTGGTTAATGTGCACCTAGATGCCATCGAACACAACGATACCATTGCCTTTATGCATACGGTATTAGATGGCGCAGCGAGTAAGAGCTTTGGTTTGCAAGTAGCGGCACTGGCCGGGGTGCCTAAAGCAGTTATTGCCCAAGCTAAACAAAAGCTAAGCTTGCTTGAAAACCATCAAAGTGTCACCACAGTCACTACAGAGCAACAGGTTTTACCGTTTGATAGTGAACCGCAAATAATTCAGCCTAGTGAATTGGAGCAACAAATGAGCGCAATAGACCCTGATAACCTATCACCGCGTCAGGCGCATGAACTGCTTTATAAATTAAAAGCACTGCTTTAAACGCAAACAGCCCGGCTTAAAAAGCCGGGCTGTATTCATTTCTCTGTGTGTTTAGATTAGATTAGATTAAGCGAACTGTTCAAATAAGCTTTTGGTACTTAAGCCTTCTTGTTGCAAAATATCTTTTAACCGACGTAGCGCCTCAACCTGTATTTGGCGAACTCGCTCACGGGTTAAGCCTATTTCACGGCCAACATCTTCAAGGGTTGAGGGTTCATAGCCTAGTAAACCAAACCGACGTGCCAGTACTTCGCGTTGCTTAGGGTTTAACTCACCTAACCAGTCAATAATATGCGTATTCATATCGTTGTTTTGTACTTCACCTTCAGGGCCTACATTTTTTTCATCAGCTATCACATCTAATAATGCACTGTCATTCTCGCCACCAATGGGCATATCTACAGAGGCTATTTTTTCATTTAGGCGTAGCATTTTGGTGACGTCTTCAACCGGTCTATCTAAGCTTTCTGCAATTTCTTCTGCGGTAGGCTCATGATCAAGCTTTTGCGTTAGCTCACGTGCTGTACGTAAATAAACGTTAAGCTCCTTAACTACATGAATAGGCAAACGAATCGTACGCGTTTGATTCATTATCGCCCGCTCAATGGTTTGACGTATCCACCATGTAGCATAAGTAGAAAATCGAAAACCACGTTCAGGATCAAACTTTTCAACCGCTCTAATGAGTCCTAAGTTACCTTCTTCAATTAAATCGAGTAGAGCAAGCCCACGATTGTTATACCTGCGCGCAATTTTCACAACCAAGCGTAAGTTACTTTCAATCATGCGTTTACGGGAAGCTTCACAGCCTTTCAGCGATTTTCGTGCAAAAAATACTTCTTCTTCTGCACTTAATAGAGGGGAAAAACCAATTTCGCCTAGGTATAACTGAGTGGCGTCGAGGTTTTTAGTGACTTCTTCTTTAACAAATACGTCTTCATCTTCCACGTCATCAAGTAGTTGCGTTGGATCTTCAACTTTTGAATCGTCAAACTTATCATCAGTGGGGGTTTTCTCAGCTTTTGCTACATCAGCCATAAGACTTCTCCTGAGCAAGCTATCAATAACTTTATGATTAAGGTCTGTAGTCGTTTTATTAGCTTTTGCTATATTAGCCATGAGCCTTCTCCAGAACAATCAATCAACACCTTTAGTTCAGGGTAGGTATTTAGCAGGGTTAACAGCTTTTCCTCGATAACGAATTTCAAAACGAAGTGCCGTTACTGAAGACTCTGAATTACCAATTTCTGCTATTTTTTGTCCCGCCTTCACTGTTTGCTTTTCTTTAACAAGTAACGTTGAATTATGTGCATAAGCACTTAGGTAATCATCGTTATGTTTCAAAATAATTAAATTACCGTAACCTCTTAGTGCACTACCCGCATAGACTACCGTTCCTTGAGCAGCGGCGAGTACGGTAGTACCCTTTTTATTAGCAATCTGTAGGCCTTTATAACCATTTTCCTTGTTAGAAAAGCGTTTTGTTATTTTACCTTTAGCAGGCCAAAACCAACTCAACTTTTTAGTTGAAGAACCTTGAGACTGACTAATTTTTTGGTTAGCTTGTTTTTGAACATACCTACGTTTTTTCGGCTTATCAAGCTCTTTCTTTAATTTTCTGTTACTTTTTTGTAAATGAGAAGGCTTTTTAGCAGCTTTCTTTTTATGCTTTTTTTGTGTAACCCTTGACCTGCTTGGTTCTAAAAGGGATACAACCTGACCAGGAACAATAGTGTAAGGTGATGGAATTGAATTGTTTTTTGCAAGTTCTCTGAAATCTTTTCCGGCACTAAAAGCAATCGAGTAAAGTGTATCGCCTTTTTGTACTGTGTACTTACCACCGTTAATATTAATCCGTGAAGGATAGTCATTAATATTATTATTTAAACTACTTACAGGAGCCGGAACATGGCGAGACGAGCATGCACAAAGCAAAACACTAATAAATAAAGCAACATAACAGCGTATTTGTTTATTCAATGTGTTTTGCCCTCTGTTTTAATATCATTATATTATGGCTATTATCGCAACAATAGGTACGCAACAGCGATTAAAGCAACCACTGCCCAGCCAAGTACTTCAATATATTGACGTAATTTTTGTTCCATTTTAACTCCGCCCCATTTCATTAAAGCAGAAACTAAAAAGAAACGCGCGCCACGGCCAACAGCAGAAGCAATAATAAAAGGTAAAAACGCCATTTGTAATACACCAGCGCCAATGGTGAACACTTTATAAGGAATAGGCGAAAATCCCGCTATAAATACCACCCAAACACCATAATCTTTGAACCATGCAAGCGCCGTATTAAATTTATCTTGCCATTGCATTTGCGCAATAAAGGGCTCTACAACCGGTTCAAACAACCAAAATCCAAGCAGGTAACCCAGCACGCCGCCGAGCACAGACGCAACCGTGGCAAAGCTTGCAAATCGCCATGCCTTACTCGGTTGCGCTAGCGACATGGGGGCTAACATTACATCGGGTGGGACCGGAAAAAATACCGATTCGGCAAAGCTCATTCCTGCTAAATAACGTTCTGCATGGCGGTGTTTAGCCCACACTAGCGCCATATCGTATAACTTGGTAAACAACTTCAAAATGAATTCCTATTCAATATCACCAGGGACTAAAGGTACAAATCTTACTGGCGCAATTACATGCTCTGTAAAGCTATCGCCTTGGCGAATAACCATAGTTAATTTTTGTTCCGCCTCACCAATAGGGGCGAGTAATACGCCTCCATCGGCAAGTTGTGCGAGTAACTCGGGGGGAATGGTGGTTGCCGCAGCGGTCACGATAATGCCATCAAATGGCGCTTGTGACTGCCAGCCTTGCCAACCATCGCCATGTTTCATGGCGACATTGTACAAATCAAGCTGGTGTAATCGGCGTTTAGCTTGCCATTGCAAAGCTTTAATACGCTCTACCGAATATACTTTATCAAAGGTTTTAGCCAAAACCGCCGTTTGATAGCCAGACCCTGTGCCTATTTCTAACACCTTATGTTGTACACCTGCCAATCGCATTAGCTCGGTCATGCGGGCAACAATATAAGGCTGAGAAATAGTTTGCCCTTGCCCTATCGGTAACGCGGTATTTTGATACGCTTTATGCTTGAGTACATCATCAATAAAAATATGCCGAGGAATTTGCGCTATTGCTTTTAAAACCTCTTTATCTTCTACGCCCTCTCGCTGTAAAAGCTCTGAAAGCGCTTGTGCACTGCGGGTATAATTAGCCAGCACGGTTAATCTCCAACTCGGCTAACCATTCTCCCACGGCTTTAATACTGTCTTTGGCAGTCATATCAACGCTTAACGGGGTCACTGATGCATAGCCATTATTAACCGCATAAAAGTCAGTGCCTTCACCGGCATCGCTTTCAAGCCCTAGTGAGCCATACCAAAAAATATCGCGTCCCCATGGATCGGTTTGCTTGGTCATGGTTTCTGCTTTGTGACGAGCCCCTAAACGAGTTACCTGAACGCCTTTGAGCTCAGAGAGCGGAATATCGGGAACATTAATATTAATGATCTGATCTTTCGGCAGCGGATGTGAGGCAAGCCCTTTAATAATATTTACAGTAACGGCTGCCGCTGTTTCAAAATGCTCACCATGATGAGAGCACAAAGATACTGCAATTGCTGGTAGGCCCAGATGACGACCTTCGGTCGCCGCAGCAACTGTACCAGAGTAAAGTGTATCGTCGCCTAAATTACCGCCATGATTGATACCGGCAACAACCAAATCGGGTTTTTCATCCACTAATTGATTAACACCTAAGTGCACACAATCAGTGGGTGTACCGTTTACCGACATAAATCCGTTGTCGAGCGTTGTGGCACGCAGCGGATTCATTAGCGTTAGTGAATTACTAGCACCACTACAATTTCTATCTGGCGCAACCAGCGTTACCTCAGCAATTTGTGTTAATGCTTGATATAAAACAGCAATACCTTTGGCATTAACACCATCATCATTACTTAATAGAATCTTCATCTGCGTTATCCTTTTCTTTTCGCTCGCGAGGGCTGGCGTCAGTATAATTAACCAGTTCGCGCAGTAAAGCCGTTGCAAAGCAGCCCTTGGGTAAACCAAAGCTGAGTTTTAATGTGCGTTCATCAAGTGTTTCTATGCTTAGATCTTGAGGGATTAAACGCAGCATTCTACGCTCGTTTTTAAGCCCTAACTCACCTAAGCCATCACACCATACTTGATACGGTGCCAACCATGTTTTTTCTTGTTCGGTTAAGCCTTTTTCACTTTTGCCCACCATGGGCGCCGACATCATAATGTCGCCTGAGGCAAGCCGTGCAATATTTTCATCACTTATCGCATCTTCAAAAAATGCATTACTGCCACTGAGCATAAATACTTCGCGGTGCATGGTTTTAGCAAGGCCATGCTCTGCCACGCGTAAACTAACAATTTGATTAAACACATGTGAACGCGCAGCAGAAATAATAATGCCTCGCAGCTTTTTATCGCGAATACGCTCACCGGCAAACATCTTTTCGGCCATCACTAGGTTGTGTCCATCACGACCAAAGCGCTGTTCACCAAAATAGTTAGGCACACCTGCGCGTACTGCGTTTATACGGCACAAAATATCAAGCGGCTCGGTTACATTGCGCAAGGTAATAGTAAATCTATTTCCTTTATGGCAACCGGTGCGCAATTTTCGCTCATGGCGCTGCTGCGATACCACAAACACGCTTTCACTGTTCAGCTCTGTAAAATCAATATGCTTTTTAATCGGTACTTTTACGCTAAACCACTGCGAGCATACTCCATGGCGGTCTTTCATACCGGCATAGCTTACATCACGTGGCGATACACCCGCTTTTTGTGCAATCAGCTTGGCAACATATTGGGTGTTTTCACCCTTTTTAACCACTTGCAAACACACGTGTTCACCACTGCCGGTAAACTCTATACCGAGCTCCTCATCAACCATAAAGTCTTCTGCGGTGGTTTTAAAGTCGGCTTTGGAAAGCGGCGCGCCATATAAATAATTTAATTCGCTCATGCGTTTTGTTTACTCATAATGACCACAGCATGGCTTGAAATTCCTTCTTTACGCCCCTCAAAACCGAGTTTTTCGGTAGTGGTAGCTTTTACATTTACCTGTGAAAGCTCGGCATTTAAATCACTGGCAAGATTGGTTCGCATGGCTTGGATGTGCGGCAGCATTTTTGGTGCTTGTGCCACAATAGTTACATCCGCATTGCCCAATACATAACCTTGTTGCTTGGCTAGGTTCACTACATGGCGAAGTAAAATACGGCTATCAATATTTTCATATTCACTGGCCGTATCCGGAAAATGCTTACCAATATCACCCAGCGCTAATGATCCTAAAATAGCGTCACATAAGGCATGAATAGCTACATCACCATCTGAGTGTGCTAAAAAGCCTTGTGGATAATCAATTTTTTCGCCGCAGATAGTTAAAGGCCCTTGGCCTCCAAATTTATGCACGTCAAAACCATGCCCTATTCGTATCATGTTGCACTCTCATTATTTTGTTTTCGCAGTAAAAAGCCAGCTAAATCTAAATCTTCTGGGGTGGTAATTTTAATATTATCACTACGCCCTGCTACCAGCTTTACCGGCTTATTTGCCCACTCCATTGCACTGGCTTCATCAGTAATGGTTGCACCGCTGTTAAGCGCACTTTGCAATGCCGTTTTAAGCTCGTCGTATTTAAACAGTTGCGGGGTAAGCGCTTGCCATAAATCATCACGAGGCACAGTTTGCTGCGCATGGCTTTGCCCTCGTTTTATAGTGTCTTTTACTTGGCTGGCTAAAATGCCGCCTTCATCAGCCTGCATGCATTGTGCGATTAAGCGCTCTATATCAGCAATATCGACTAAAGGTCTTGCAGCGTCATGCACCAAAACCCAAGCAGGTGGGTTGGCAGCTAAAAACAATAAACTGTTTAATACTGAATCTGCACGCTCTTTACCGCCAATAGCACGCACGATGCGAGGATCAGATAGCGTAAGGTCGTCAAAGTAAGGGTCGGTTTCGCTCAGGGCCACCACTATAGAGTTTAACTGCGGTAACTGCGATAACTTAGCGAGCGTATGCTCTAGAATGGTTTTCCCTGCTAAGGAAATATATTGCTTTGGTGTTGTGTGTTGCATTCGACTGCCAACACCTGCGGCAGGAACAATAGCTGCAATAGTAAATTTATTTGTCATGGTGTTGAGCCGGTAAAACACGAATAAAGGTTTCGTCCGGTTTAATCATTCCTAATTCGTTGCGGGCACGCTCTTCAATGCCTTCGTGGCCGAGCTTTAAATCTTCTATATCCGCTTTTAATACTTTATTACGCTTTATTAGTTTTTCGTTAGTTTGTTGATGCGATGCCACCGCATTTTTTAAACGGGTGTAGTCTTGCACCCCGTTATGACCAAACCAAAGGCGGTACTGGATAAAAAGTGCTAAGCACAACAAGCCAAATTGAAAAAATCGCATTAAACACTCCTTATTTTAATTTTGAATTGTAAGCTTTACGCCAATGGCCGCTTAACATTGCGCCAATTAATATTGGCAGCTAGTAACATTTCCCGTAACGATAATACCCGTGGCGTACTGCGCTTTGAAAACTGCCACTGATGGCCACAACACGCCGCAGCAAGCGTTGCTTTGTTGGGTTTGAGTAATTGCGCACTTTGCTGCTCAAGCCCTTGACCTAAAAAATCAAACCAGCCAAGCTCATTGCAATGAACCTGTGTTTTAGTTACTTGATCAATGCTGTCTATTCTAACCCGAATTTGGCCGTGACTTTGTAATAATACAGGAATAATCAGCCCAACTTTGGCATGCGCTTGATAAAAAAGTTCATTCGCTGAAGAATTAACTTCTGGCGGAGTTGGTTTTTGTTTTTCAAGCCAGCCTCCATTTTGCGCATCAAGCGTAAAAGGCAATGGTGCATTAGCTACACGTGTTGCGGCACGTTCAATATAATAAGGCAGGCTTTTTAATTGCCTGCGTAAACGATCACCATTAGGTTCAGCCACTAAGCGCTGCACCTCACGCTGATAAAAGGCATTACATAATTGTGCATAAAGCACTTTTTGTGCATCAGTTTGCCACATTTCAACTTGTTGGTTTGTGTCAAACTGCTTATTTTTACTGACCAATCGCTATACTCAAAAACACCTTAATAGATGTTTTATAACACAGTAATGCACAGTTTTTAAGCACCGATTGTTAGGGCTTTTCGCCTAATTTCGCAATGCCTGATTCTAAAAATTGCACAACCGTATTACGTTTTTTTCCAATTAATAAACTGCCATCAGCTAAAAACATAAAGTTTTGCCAGTTGCGTTTAAACACATCAAAGCTCGTTTCAATAATATTATCGCGCGCCATACAAAAATAAACGGTGGTGTTAGCCTGCCAGTCTAGGTGGTTTAAAATAGCGTCAGGAAATTGGGGATCTTCGCTTTCCCACGCATCTTCCCAATTAATTTCTTGGCTAAAGTTTTGCTCTTGCGCGCACCAATCGGTTTTATCAAAAAAGTCAGGATGATCATGTTCACGACTCACCATGGTTGTCCATAGCACTGCAGCACGTTCGCTGGTCATCGGTTTAATATTAGCTGCATCAATATCTGAAACCGGAATATCTTTGTGGCGAAATACCCAGGCTTTTTTGTAATCATCAAGAGAAATATAATTCATAGTATTGGCGTATTCTTTGGCATAATAAAAAGCGAAGGCAAATTATACAAGATAACAGACTATGACTACAGCACTAAAACTGGGTTTATATCAACACTACCACGGCTAGCGCATTTTAATCCCAGATTCTAACAGGGTTGAGCGATAATCATCGTCTAGCCCTGCCATTTTCTTTTT